>JALZOI010001011.1 GCA_030857245.1 Myxococcota bacterium | reverse complement strand
CGCTGTCGTGCAGGTAGTCGCCGAGCACGCCGTTGACCGCCGCGACCACGATGTCGCGCTGCAGCCCGGGCGTGCTCGCCTTCACCAGGGGCGCGAGCTGCGCGAGGGCGATATCGACCCCGCTGCCGACGAGCCGGGTGATGCCCTGGATCGTGGCGTACACCGCGGCGGTGGCGAGCCGCGCGGGACCCGCGAACGGCTGCCCGAGGACGGCGGGGCCGCTCGCGATCGTCACGTGCATCCGCTGGACGACGGCGGTGACGCCGCGCGTCGCCTCGACGGCCAGCCGGCTCGCGCCGCGGAGATCGTCGATGTGGTTCGGTGCGCGCTTCGTCATGGGGCCTCTGGAGCGGCAGCTTGCCATGCGCCGCGTGCGGACGCCGTGCCGGAGCTCGGTTCGGCGCCACGCACCCCGTCGTCATCGCCAGGCGTGGATCCCCATCGACGCCGTCGCGATCGGCCGGCCCTCGCGCTCGCCGACGAAGTGCACGAGCCCGCGGTTCTGCACGGCGGTCTCCGAGACCGCGCGCATGATCCGGCGACCGCGGGATCCTCGGCCCACCCCGCGACCGCGGTGTCGACCCACGTCTCGTGATCGGCGACATCGATGATCCGGGGCGCGAGCTCGGTCCGTGCGCGCGGGGGATCGTCGTCGACCGGCTGGACGAGCACGGTACTGAGCTCCAGTGGCCGGTAGCCGCACGCCGCCAGCAGCGCTGGTCGTCTCGATGACCGCGCTGGCCGCGAGGTCCGTGGGCGTGACCGGAACGATGCACCAACCTCGCCCTCGGTGCGCTCGAGTCGGCGCGCCAGCGCCGCATCCATGTACGGGACCATGCCGCACCGTCGCGGCGGGTAGATCGGGTACGTTCCCGCCGTGGTGCTCGATCCGTCCGTGCTCGCGCGCCTGTGCCGCGCCCGCGCGCTGCTCTGCGATGACGCGGACCGCGATGGCAGCCCGCCGATCGCGAGCGTCGCGCGCGCGGTCGGGATGTCGCCGTTCCACTTCATCCGTCAGTTCGCTGCGGTGTTCGGCGCCACGCCGCACCAGTACCGGATGACCGCGCGGCTCGAACGCGCGAAGCGGCTGCTCGCGACCGGCGCGTCGGTGACCGACACGTGTCTGGCGGTTGGCTGCTCGAGCCTCGGCAGCTTCAGCCAGCTGTTCACGCAGCGGATCGGGGTCTCGCCGTCCGCGTACCGGCGGCGGCTGGTCCAGGTGCCGGCCCGGCTGCCCGCCATGCTCCGCCCTGGCTGCTTCGGCCTGATGGGCCTGCTGCCCGCCGATGCGTTTCGCAATTCTCGAGAAGCGGTCCCGGCGGCGGCGCGGCATGCTCCGTCCGCGTCATGATCAGGATCAAGCTCAGCAGCCTCATGGTCGAGGACCAGGCGAAGGCCCTCGCCTTCTACACCGACGTCCTCGGCTTCCAGCAGAAACACGACATCCCGGTCGGCGAGTACCGGTGGATCACCGTGACCGCGCCAGGCCGCGATGATCTCGAGCTCACCCTCGAGCCGAACGCCAACCCGGCCGCGAAGACCTTCCAGCAGGCGATGTTCGCGCAGTCGATCCCGCTCACCGCCTTCGAGGTCGACGATCTCGCGGCCGAGTTCGCGCGGCTGCAACAACGCGGCGTCGTCTTCACGACGGAGCCGACGGCGATGGGGCCGGTTCGCATCGCGGTGTTCTCCGACACCTGCGGCAACCTGATCCAGCTCTACCAGCCGAGCTGACCGACTTCTGTTCGACGGAGGCGCGAGGCTACTTGAGCTCGCACTGCACGATCGCGAGGCGCGAGCCCTCGACGTTCGTGAGCTGGCACTTCGTCGCCTTGATCGAGTCCCCGACCTTGAGCGGCTTGGCCTTCGCGATCGCGCCGAAGTCCGCGAACGTGATCGCGAGGACGCGACCGGTGCCGGCGTCGGCCTCGACGGCGTACTCGCCACCCGCGGGCTCGAGGATCTTCGTGACGGTCGCGTTGACGGTGACGCCCTCGGGAAACTTCTCCATGCGATCCATGTGAGACATCCCGCCGACCGCCGCCCACAGCTCGGCGGGCGTGTACTCGGGCTGGGTGCCAATGGGCGGCGCCGGGTTGGCGACGCTCGGCGGCGCCGGTGCGGCCGGCGCGGGGTGCGGGTC
>JALZOI010000389.1 GCA_030857245.1 Myxococcota bacterium | reverse complement strand
CAGGAAGGGCGTCAGCCGCTTGCCGGTGATGCGCGCGGCGGCGGCCTCCGCGAGCGCCGCGGCGATCGGCGCCTCGACGTCGAGCGCGGCGGCTTCGGGGATCGGGTTCGCGACGAGCACGCCGCCCCCGCCGAAGTGATCCCAGTGCTGCCGCACGATCGCGGCGAGCTCGGCGGCGCTGTCCGCGCGATGCTCGAGGCGCAAGCCCGAGCGCGGCGAGTAGAACGCCGGGAGCTCGTCGGTGCCATAGCCGATGACGAGCACGCCGAGCGTCTCGAGCGTCTCGAGCGTGCGCGGCAGATCGAGGATGGCCTTCGCGCCGGCCGAGACCACCGCGATCGGCGTGCGCGCGAGGGCGACGAGATCATGCGAGACGTCCGCGCCATCACCGCGATGGACCCCGCCGATCCCGCCGGTCGCGAACACGCGGATACCGGCGCGCGCGGCGAGCACCGCGGTCGCGCTCACCGTGGTCGCCGCCGAGGTGCCCCGCGCCGCATGAACCGCGAGGTCGGTCGTGCCGGCCTTCGCGAACGTCGCGCCATCACGGGCGAGCCGCTCGAGCTCGTCCGCCGTCAGGCCGATCCGCACGTGGCCATCAACGATCGCGATCGTCGCGGGCGTGCCGCCGTGCGCGCGCACGGTGTCCTCGAGCTCGCGCGCGACCGCGAGGTTGTCAGGCCACGGCAGCCCGTGCGCGACCAGCGTCGATTCCAGCGCCACAGTCGCGACGCTCGCCAGCATCAGCGGAGCTCGAACTCCTTGCAGAACGCGACCTCGGTCGGCAGCGTCCCGTCGGCGTTGGGCGCGTCGAGCGGCCACCGGCGCTGCCCGATGTCGGGCCAGTCGTGCCAGCACGCGGTGCGGCGCTCGCTCCAGTAGAAGCAGTCATGACAGGCCGACCGGAGCTCGAAGCGCCGCGCCTCCTCGATCAGCTGCTCGGTCAGCGGGAACTTCACGACACCCTCAGTGCAGCACCGGCGGCGGTGTGACGCGCGAGCCGGAGCCCGAGCTCGAGCCCGAGCCCGCGGATCCGGTGTCCTCTTCGTGGGCCGCCTCGATCCCCTTCTTCACGCCACGCTTCACGCGCGTGACGGTCGGGCCGGCGCTGTCCTTGACGCCTTCCTTGAGCTCCCGGACCTCGTCCGTCGCCCAGATCGCGCGGACGTGACCGAAGAACGTGCGCTTGCCGAGCTTCACGGTGGACCCGCAATAGGCGAGCCCGGCCGCCAGCACCACAACCACGATCAGCCGGAGCATGCTGCAAACCTACCAGGGGTTGTGGTCCACGCCAGCGCTGTCGCGTAGCCAAGGCCCCGAGCGGCTCGGGGGCGCGGCAGTCCCGGACGCGTCAGCGTCCGTTCGATATCAATCCGAGGTCCGCTTGAGGATCAGGAAGGCGACGCGGCGGTTCTTGGCCCACGCGGCCTCGTTGCTGCGGCGATCGACCGGCTGGGTCTCGCCGTAGCCCTGCGACTCGAGGCGGCTCTCCTCGACGCCCTTCTCGACCAGGTACCGCTTCACCGACGCGGCCCGCTTGTCGGACAGATCGAGGTTGTAGGCGTCGTTGCCGCGCTCGTCGGTGTGGCCCTGGATCTCGATGAGCTGGATGCTCGGGTTGCCCTGCAGCGTCGCCGCGACCGCGTCGAGGATCGGGAACGACTGCGACTTGATGACGGCCTTGTTGTACTCGAAGTACACCATGTCGAGGATCTCGATCGAGGTGTCGGTGACGACCACGCGCCCGCGATCCGGGCAGCCGTCCTCGTCCTCGTGCCCGTTGTACGTCTCGGGCTCGTTCGGGCACTTGTCGTCCTTGTCGAGGATCCGGTCCTTATCGTTGTCGAGATCCGGGCAGCCGTCCTCGTCCTCGAAGCCGTCCTTGTCCTCGGGATCGTTGGGGCATAGATCGTCGACGTCGAGGATGCCGTCCTGGTCGTTGTCGGGATCCGGGCAGCCGTCCTCGTCCTCGAACTGATCGAAGTCCTCGGGGTCATCCGGGCACTTGTCGACGTTGTCGAGGATGCCATCGCCGTCGCGATCGTTCTTGTCGCCCTCGGGGCAGCCGTCCTCGTCCTGGAAGCCGTCCTTGTCCTCGGGGATGTTGGGGCACTTGTCATCGTCGTCGAGGATGCCGTCACGATCGTTGTCGGGCTCGGGGCAGCCGTCCTCGTCCTCGAAGCGGTCGAAGTCCTCGGGATCGTCGGGGCACTTGTCCACGTCGTCCTTGAGGCCGTCACCGTCGCGGTCGCCGATGTTCGGCTCGAAGACGATGCCGATCATCCCGCGGAAGTCGGGGTTGCCGCCCTTGGTCGGCATCAGGCCGCGGCCCGCACCGAGCGACAGGAACGAGTTGCGCGCCAGGTATAGCTTGACGCCGGCGAGCGCCTCGAGCGGCTGGTAGTTCTCGTGCTCGCCGATCGGGATCGAGCCGAAGACCTCGCCGACGATGTCGAACTTCTGCTTCGAGATCGCGTACGCGATGCCGAAGCCGAACGGGATCTCGTTGCTCGCCGTCATCGACTGGCCGGTGCTCGGCGTGCCGGCCTCCTCACCGGCGGCGTTGTCGGTGAACGTCCGGGTCTTGCGGATCCGGATGCCGCCGTTGATCGCCATGCGGAGCCGACCCTCGCGGCCGAACTCCTTGTCGAGGATGCCCATGATCTGGGGCGTCAGCTGGTCCTCGCCGAGGAAGCGGTTCTTCGGGTCGGTGGTCCCGAGGAACACGCTGGCGATCACGCCGAGGCCGACGTGCGGAGGGCGGCTGGTCTTGAGGAACCGGGTCTTCAGGTGGAGCCCGACGTTGCCGATGCCCTGGCCGTCGATCTTGAAGTCGCGGTCGTCGTTGGCGTTGCCGGGCTCGCCCAGATCGTTGGGCCCGCGATCGCCGGACATGATCGTCAGCGGCACCGAGACCGCGAGCTCGAGCTCGAGCGGTCCGATGTGCTTGCCGAACGCGCCGATCAGCGTCGCGGAGATGATGTTGTCGACCGAGTACTGCGCGCCATTGGCGTCGAAGTCGAGGAGCTTGTAGCCCCAGTCGAGCGCCCCGAGGCCGAAGGACACCTCGACATCACCGAGCACCTGCGAGGCGTTGACGGTGAGGTAGCCGCGCGAGTCGATCGCGGGGCGGAACACGTTGAGGTCGATATTCCCGCCGGGTTCGGCGAACGCACGCGGCGCCCCGGCAACGAGCGCAAGCACAGCGAGGGACCAGCGGGCAGTGCGGAACATGACGCCTCCAAGACCGGGTCCGACCCGGCCCTTTGATCCTCGTTACACCAATCGATGCAGCTGGGTCAAACGAGCGGCAACATTAGGTTCTCTGAAGCTCGCGCTCGAGGCGCGAGTCGGATCCTGAAAGCGACGCTCAGGGCGCGTTCAGCTGGGTCGTCGTGATCCCGTTCGAGACGCACATGACCTGGATCTGGTTCTGCTGGGCCGGGGTCAGCCGCTTCCAGTACGACTTGGCCTTGGCAGCGTTGTTCGCCTTGCAGGCCGACGCGACGACGCGGAGCAACACGTTGGTGTTGTTCTGGCAGCGCAGTGACGCCTCGTAGGCCACGAGCGCGGCGGCGTAGAAGCCCCCGCTGAACGCCTCGTTCCCCTTCTGCGTCAGCTCCTCCGCGTTGCAGGGCGGCGTCGGGTCCTTCACGGGGTCCTTGACCGGATCCTTGACCGGATCCTTGACGGCCACGGCGACCTTGCACGCGACCTCGCGCCGGGCGAGGTCGACGACCGCCTTGCCCTTGCTCTCGGTCTCCTGCTCCATCAACTTGTTGAAGTCCTTGCAGCTCGGCGAGATCTGGCGCTTCGCGCGGCTGACCAGCTCGTCGACGGCGTCCTGCTCGGCGGCCTTGTACTTCTTCACCGCATCGCGCCGGTAGACCGAGCCCTCGGGGATCTGGGCGAGCGAGGTCGCGGCCTTGCGCAGGTTCTTGTCGCGCAGCGCCTCGTCGATGGTGCGCGAGTCGACCTCGGCGCGGCTCTCGCGGTTCGCCATCTGGCGGAGCTCGGCGGCGGTCGTGGGATCGAGCTTCTGCAGGCGGTCGGTGCAGTCGATCAGCCCGGCCCACTGCTGCTTGGAGACGGCCTCCTTGCACTCCATCGTGAGCAGGCCGACCTTGTCGTCGGCCGTCGGCAGTGCGCCGGCATCCGGCGTGACCATCGCGACGCCGCCCGCATCCGGGGTCTCGACCGCGACCTGATCGCCGGCATCGGCGGTCACCACGAGATTGTTGTCGCCACCGACCGAGCCGGCGGGCTGGTCCTTGCCGCGCAGCGCGACGAACGCGACGACGCCGGCGAGGACGACCACGCCGAGCACGATCGCGATGAGCAGCGTGCGCTTGCTGCCGGCATCGGGAACGTCGGTGACGACCGCGTCGCGCGAGAAGAGAAAGTCCTCACCCGGCTCGACGAAGCGCAGCCGGACGTGACCGAGGTCGACGACATCGCCGCGCCGGAGCTCGACCTTGCCGTAGTCCTGGCCGTTGACGCGAACGCCGTTCGACGACTGCAGGTCGCTGATCGTGTAGCGCCCGGTGTCGGGCTCGCGGACCAGCTTGGCATGGTTGCGGCTGATCGAGCGGTGGTTGACGACGATGTCGTTCTCGTCGGTGCGGCCGATGATCATCTGCGGCCGGGAGAGCTCGAACTCCTTGCCGGCGAAGTTCGACGACAGCACGACGAGCTTGCCGTAGCCCGTGGTCGAGGTCAGCGCGGCGACCGTGGCGGCGCTGGCGACCGGGCGGCCCTGGGGATCGGTATCGGCGACGGCGACCTGCGTCCGGCTGGGACTGCCGATCAGCGCCGAGGCGGCGGTCAGCGAGCCCGGGACCGGGGTCTGGATCGGCATCTGCTGCGTCGGGGCGGCGGGCGCGATCGACGGGATCGCCTCGGTCTGCGCGGTATCCACGCGCTCGATCGGCATCGTGCGCGCGTCATCGACCTGCTCGACCCCTTCGGCCTTCAGGTAGAGCTTGTAGTCACCGATCTGGACCTGGTCGCTGACGCGCAGCGAGACCCGCTCGGCGATCCTCGCGTTGTTGACGCGGATGCCGTTGTAGCTGCCGAGGTCCTCGATCTGGACCTCACCATTATTGCGGAGGATGCGGGCGTGCCGGCGCGACACGTTCCGCTCGGTGAGCCGGATCGTGTTGCCCTCTTTACGACCGATCGTGATCTCGTCGCGGATCAGAGGGACGACTGTCGTCTTCCCCTCGTCATCCTGGATCACCAGCTTGAACATCAGTTCTGTCCCCGCGGCAGCGTCAGCGTCAGCATTCGAACGAACACCAACGTTTCATTGGTTGTACCAGCCCAAGCTCCGGCAAAACAAACGGTTCGACCGACTACTTGCTGCCACCGCCTCCGGTGTTGCGAGCCTGGCGAGCAAGCTTGAACGCAGCAGCGAGCTGAGGATCATCGTCCGACTCGATGGCGAGTGTGGCACTGGTTGCGGGCCCGGCGCCACTGCCTGCACCCGGCCCAACGATGATCTCCTCGGGAGTGAACCCATCGACCCGGACATCGGGCTGCAGGCCCTTTGATTCTAGAGAGTTGCCCTTGGGCGTGTAGAAGCGAGCGGTCGTCAGCTTGAGGCCGGCGCCGTCCTCGAGGTCGAAGAACGTCTGGACGGTGCCCTTCCCGTAGCTCGGGACCCCGACGAGCTTCGCGCGTCCGTGATCGCGGAGCGCTGCGGCGAGAATCTCGGCGGCCGATGCGGTGCCCAGATCAACGAGCACGATGATCGGCACCGACATCGCGACCCCGCCCTTGTGCGCCGACTGGGTCTCGATGCTGCCCTGGCGTCCGCGGATCGTCACGATCGTCCCGCTGTCGAGGAAGAGGTCTGCGGTCGCGATCGCCTGATCGACGAGGCCGCCCGGGTTATTGCGAAGATCGAGGACGAGGACGTCGAGCGCGCCCTGGGTGCGCAGCTTCGCGAGCGCGGCGGCGGTGTCGGTCGTCGTCGCCTCGGCGAACCGCGTGATCGCGAGGTAGCCGATGCCGCGCTCGAGCACGCGGTGGCTGACCGTCGGCTGCTTGACCTGCGCGCGGACCAACGTGAACGCGCGGGGCTCCTTCCAGCCGGCGCGCAGCACCTGGACCGTGACCCGGGTGCCCGACGCGCCGCGCATCCGGGCCTCCCAGGTCCCCGCGTTCGCGACCTCGCGCCCGACCTGGGCCGTCGGCGCGCCCTCGATGGTGACCACGCGGTCGTCGAGTTGGAGGCCCGCGACCTCGCCCGGCGAGCCCGGCACGATCCCCTCGATCGACGGGTACGGCGGCATCCCCGGCCGGGTGTCGTCCTTCCCGTTCGCCGGCGTGAAGCCGGCTTCACTCCTCCCCGGCTCGCCGGGTGCCAGCGTCAGGCCGACGCCGCCGAACTCGCCTTCGGTGTCCTGGCGAACGTGGCGATAGCGGTTCGGCGGCAGGAACGTCGAGTACTGATCGAGGTTGTGCAGCATGCCCCGCGCGGCGTCGTAGATCAGCCGCTTCTCGTCGACCTGATCGACGTAGCTGGTCTGCACGGTCGACAGCGCCTGGGCGAAGGCGTCGAGCGTCTTGAACCGCGAGACGTCGCGCGGCACCGCCTGCGCGGCGATCGCCGTCGCGATCACGGCGCCCGCGGCGAAGGCACTGACGTGCGAGGCGCGCGACACGCCGCGAGCTTACCGCGCCAGTAGCGGCTCGGGATCGATCGGGAGCCCGCCCGGACCGATCTTGACGCGCAGCTCGAGGTACACGCGCTGCCGGGCGGCCCGGCCGAGGCGGTCGCCGCGCTTGATCGGTGCGCCGACGGGCACCGCGAGCTCACCGAGCTTCGCGACGACGGTGACGTAGCCGCCGTGATCGACGATCACGCCGGCATCGAGGCCGCGGATCGGGCCCGCGTAGCGCACGACCCCATCGGCGGAGGCCGTGATCTCGGCGCGGGTCTGCACCTCGAGATCGATGCCGCGCCGCGACAGCCGCGCGCGCGATCGCTCGTGCTCGAAGGTGCCGAACCGCCGCACGATCGAGCCCCTCGCCGGCCGCCCGATCTCGGCCGGCAGCTCGACGGC
>JALZOI010000388.1 GCA_030857245.1 Myxococcota bacterium | reverse complement strand
GGACAGGCGATCCGCCTCGTCGAGAGCGGCGAGCGCGTGCGCGGCGAAGCCGGCACACACCACCATCGTGACGAGCACGAGCAGCCACGTGCGGCGGACGAGACCTGTGGTGACGCGGTGAAGGGCGGGAAGCAGTTGCATCGGAGGCCTCGTCCGGAGGGACTCCACGCGCCGTGCCACCGGCCCCCGCCGTCGCAACTGCTCGGAGATCCGCGGGGCACCGCCTGGCCTGCGTCACCCGGGCCACCACCCGCGCGCAAAAGCTGCCAGAGTGGCAACCCGACGGCGGCCGGGGCGAACCGGCCGGCACCCGGCGGACCATGTATATGATGAGGCAGTCGTGAGCGGCTCGACCCCCAAGGCGATCGGGAGGTACCAGATCCTCGATCGGGTTGCGGTCGGCGGCATGGCCGAGCTGTTCAAGGCGACGCTGACCGGCGAGCACGGCTTCTCGAAGCTGGTCGCGATCAAGAAGATCCTGCCGCACCTCGCGACCGACCGCTCGTTCGTCGAGATGTTCCTCGACGAGGCGCGGATCACGGCGCAGCTCGACCACCGCAACATCGTCCAGGTGTTCGAGCTCGGCAGCGACGCCGACACCCCCTACATCGCGATGCAGTACGTCGACGGCCTCGACGTGCTCGGCCTGCTCCGCGAGTGCGCGCGCGCCCAGATCCGGCTGCAGCCCGAGATCGCGGCGCTGATCGCGCGGGACGTGCTCGACGCCCTCGACTACGCGCACAACGCGATCGACGTCCACGGCAAGCCGCTCGGCATCGTCCACCGCGACATCTCGCCCGGGAACGTGCTGTTGAGCTGGCGCGGCGACGTCAAGCTCACCGACTTCGGGATCGCGCGCGCCGCCGAGCGCCGTCACAAGACCGAGGCCGGCACGCTGAAGGGCAAGTACGGCTACATGTCCCCGGAGCAGGTCTCCGGCGGCGAGCTCGATGCGCGCAGCGATCTGTTCTCGATCGGCATCCTGCTCGCCGAGATGGTGATGGCGCGCCGGCTGTTCACGTCGACCAATGACCTCGACATCCTGCTGATGGTCCGCGATGCGCGCCTCGATCGGCTGCACAAGTACGCCTCGGAGTTCCCGATCGAGCTCCGCGTGCTGACCTCGAAGGCGCTGCAGCGGCGCCCCGAGGATCGCTGGCAGACCGCCGGCCAGTTCCGCGACGCGATCGACGAGTGGTTGCGCCGGACCTCCGGCACGACCGCGCGCGATCTCGCCGCGCTGCTCGGCAAGGTCATCAACGCGCCGACCGCGGATCTCGATGGCGTGGTCACCGAGGAGTCGCCGCCCGACAAGGCGCTCTCCGGGCCGCTGACCCGCATGAGCATCGCGCGCGCCGAGGCCGATGCCGCGCGCGCTCGCGCCGCGTACATCGCGGGTGACGCGATCCCGGCGGGCGAGGACGCGGGCGAGCGGTCGAGCGGCGTGATCAGCGTCAGCGACGACGACCTGGCCCCGGCGGCGGTCGATGTCGCCGGCCCACGCGAGAGCGGCGACGTCCGCGAGCAGGCGGTGATGCGGGTGGTGTTCCGCCTCGCGAAGACCCGCGGCACCGGCATGCTCGCGCTCGAGGGTCGGGCCGGCGTCCTCAAGGAGGTCTACTTCCTCGAGGGGCAGCCGCAGTTCGTGAACTCGAACGTCGAGACGGAGCGGTTCGGCAACTTCCTGATCCAGCAGGGCACGCTGACGCCGCAGGCGCTGCAGCGCGCGCTCGGCGTGATGCACCACTTCGGCGGGCGCCTCGCCGACACCCTCGTCGGCCTCGACATCCTCGATCCGCTCGAGGCGTACCGCATGCTCGCCAAGCAGGTCGCCGCCAAGCTGATGGAGGCGTTCTCGTGGCAGAAGGGTCGCTACACCTGGACGCCGCACCAGCCGAACCCCTGGAAGGCGCGCTCGCTGCACCTCGACGCGCACCGCGTGATCGGCGCCGGGGCGGCGCAGCTCACCGAGACCCTGATCGAGGACTGGCTCGCCGCGAATGGCAGCTCGTTCATCGTCGCCGAGCCGACCACCGAGGGCGAGCTCGCCCACTTCGGCCTCGGCGAGGCGCTGCCGCGGGTCTACAGCCTGCTCGATGGTCGCACGCGCTTGCTGGAGCTCGCAGGTCGCGTACGCTCGCCCGAGGCGCGGCTGAATCTGTTACGCCTGACGTACTTGCTGGTCCAGGCTGACCTCGCACGCCTATCTTGAAGTAGTACACGGCGTGACCGCGATCCTCACCGTCCAAGGCCTCGTCAAGAGGTTCGGCACCCGCGACGTGCTCGCCGGCGCCTCGTTCGCCGTCCACGAGCGCGATCGGATCGGCATGATCGGCGCGAACGGCGCCGGCAAGTCGACCCTGCTGAAGATGCTGGTCGGCCGCGCGATGGGCGATCCGGATCCGGTGCTCCAGCCCGACGACGGCCTGATCACCTGGCGCCGCGACCTCGTGCTCGAGTACGTCGCGCAGGAGCCCGATCTCGACGCCGAGGCCACGGTCGGCAGCGAGCTCGAGCGCGAGGGGGTCGCCGACTACGAGATCGGCACCGTCGCGCTCGCCCTCCAGCTGCCGCCGCTCGAGCGCGTGGTCTCGACGCTGTCAGGCGGCGAGCGCCGGCGCGTCGCGCTCGCGAAGGCGCTGCTCGGCCGCCCCGACATCCTCGTCCTCGACGAGCCCACCAACCACCTCGATGCGACCACGGTCGAGTGGCTCGAGGGCCGCCTCGCGGCGTGGCCCGGCGCGCTGATCGTCGTCACCCACGATCGCTACTTTCTCGATCGCGTCGCGACGCGGATCGTCGAGGTCGATCGGGGCAAGACCTACGCGTACGAGGGCAACTACGAGGAGTTCCTGCTGGTGCAGGCGGAGCGGCTCTCCACCGAGGCCGAGGCCGAGTACCAGCGGGTCTCGTTCATCCGCCGCGAGATCGACTGGATCCGTCGCAAGCCCGAGGCGCGCCGCACCAAGGCCAAGGCGCGCATCGATCGCTTCGACGCGGCGGTCGCGTCTGCACCCGGCACCGACGATCAGCTGCCGAACAAGCTCGCGCTCCGGCTGCCGACCGGGCCGCGGCTCGGCGGCAACATCGTCGAGCTCGTGCGGGTCGCGAAGGCGCTCGGCGGCAAGCAGCTGTTCAGCGACCTCTCGCTCGTCATGAAGCCCGGCGACCGGATCGGCATCGTCGGCCCGAATGGCGTCGGCAAGACCACCCTGATCAAGACGATCCTCGGGCTGCTGCCACCGGATGCGGGCACCGTCACCGTCGGCGTCAACACGCGGCCGGCGTACCTCGAGCAGGGCCGCACCGAGCTCCGCGACGAGCTCACCGTCCTCGAGGAGGTCGGCGAGGGTTACGACTACGTCGACCTGCCGGAGGGCAAGGTCCACGTTCGCAGCTTCCTGCGCATGATGGCGTTCCCCGATTCGGTCGGCGACACCAAGATCGGCCAGCTCTCCGGCGGCGAGCGCAACCGGGTCCAGCTCGCGCGGCTGCTCCGCCGCGGCGGCAACCTGCTCGTGCTCGACGAGCCCACGAACGATCTCGATCTGCCGACGCTCGGCGCGCTCGAGGACGGGCTCATGCACTTCCCGGGCTGCGCCCTGATCGTCTCGCACGATCGCTGGTTCCTGGATCGCGTCGCCACCGGCATCCTCGCGTTCGAGGGCGATGGCAAGGTCACGTTCTACGAGGGCAGCTACTCGTTCTACGTCGAGCGCCGGCCGAAGCCCGCCGCCGAGGCGCGTGGCAAGGAAGCGCGCGGTCGCAAGCCGAACGACAGCACCCCGCCGAAGCCGGCCGCGCCGAAGAAGCTGACGTTCAAGGAGGCCCGCGAGCTCGAGGGCATCGAGGACGCGATCGCCGCGGCCGAGGCCCGCGTCAAGGAGCTCGAGGTTACCCTCGCGGATCCGGCGCTGTTCGCGAATCCGCACAAGGACCGCGCGGCCGAGGTCCAGGCGATGGTGGCCGCGCTCGACGCGGCCCGCGCCGAGGTCGAGCGGCTGTTCGCGCGCTGGCAGGAGCTCGACGCGGTGACAAGTTCCTGAAGCCCGCGCTCGAGGCGCGGGTGGTTTCCTGACCGGCCGTCACTCGAACGGGCTGCGCTCCGCGGTGCGCTCGGCGAGAAGCCGCTTGAGCTCCACGACGATGTCGGGCTTCTGCCCGATCAGGTTCGAGCGCTCGCCGGGGTCGGACTTGACGTCGTAGAGCTCGAGGCTGACGCCGTTATCGATCAACTTCCAGCCGCCGCGCACGATCGCGGTGACCCCGCCCGGGTTCGAGCGATCCTTGATCATCGCGGCGAACGCGATGCCTTGATCCGGACTGCCGACCCGCGCGCCGCTCGCGAGATCCGCCAGCGAGCGCCCATCGAGGCGCGGCGACGGCGGCGCCTGGAAGCCGGCGAGCTCGAGGATCGTGGGTGTCAGGTCGGTGAGGCTCACGGTCTCCGCGACCTGCTGCGGCTTGATCCCGGGCCCCGTGATCACGAACGGCACGCGGATCTGCGAGTTGTAGAGATCGGTCGAGTGGTACGGCGCGCCGTGCTCACCGAGCGCCTCGCCGTGATCCGCGGTGACGATCGTGATCGGAGCGCGGTCGGGTGCACGCTCGGTGAAAGCGCCGAGTAGCTCGAGCATCATGCCGTCGGCGGCCGTCAACGCGCGGTCGTACATCCGACGCCGCTCGCCCGGATCCTTCGGATCGACGCCGCCGCCGGTCCAGTTGTGGGGCTCGAGCACGTGCATCCACAGGAACAGCGGTCGCTGCGCACCCTCGCGGTGGCGTTGATCGAGCCACGCCCGGGCGGCCTTCGCGAGCCGCATGCCGTTCTGCTCGATCACGACGTGCTCGAGGCCGCGCGACAGCCCGGTGCGCGCCTCCTTGCCCCAGAAGCCCTTGCAGCACATGAACCCGGCGGTCTCGTAGCCGCCGGCGCGGAGGCGCTCGGCGAGCAGGACGTGGCGCGGATCGACGCGGAGCGCCCAGCCGACGACGCGGCCGCGCACGCGATTCGGCGCGAGCCCGGTGACCATCGACGGGATCGAGCGCCGCGTGACGTTGCTCGGCGCGAAGGCCCACTGGAAGACGGTGCCGCGCTGCCCGAGCTCGCGGAGCACCGGCATATCGGCGCTGCCGCCGTACGGTGGCGTGTGATCGGCACGCACCGTGTCGAGCGTGATCAGGACGATGTCGGGGTGCGCCGCGCCCGCGCGATCGACGGGGCGGAACTCGGCGAGCGAGATGTCCGCGCGGATCGCATCGAGGTCGAAGAGCCGCTCGATCGCGAAGCCGGCGAGCGGCTGGTCGCCCCAGATCTCGAGCGTGAGAGCCGGCCGTACCGGGACGGCGATGACCGCGGTGGCGAGCGTGGCCGCGGTGAGCACGCCGACGACGGCGCCGGTGACGACGCGGGCCCGCCGGAGCCGGCGCCACCCCGCATGCGCGAACAGCGTGGCGGTCACCGCGAGAGCCGGCGCATGGAGGATGCTGGTGTCGAGCGGACCGATGCGCGACCGCACGAAGATCCGCCACAGCGTGTACGTCGTCGCGATCGCGAGTACGAGCGCGGTGCCGAAGATCGGCCGCGGCCGTAGCAGCGTGGGGTGTCCGCGGCGCCGCCAGCGGGCATCGAGGCCGCGTGCGATCGACGCGAACAGCCGGGCAGCGGGGCGGGCGACCGCGACCGCGACGAGCGCCGTCGTGACCGCGATGATGGGCTCGGCGAAGCTGAGGGTCAGCGGCTTGAAGGCCGTCCACGCGGCGAGCAGCCACGTGCCCTGGAAGCTCGCCCACGCGAGCAACAGCGCGCCGAGCAGCACGACCAGCACCCAGCCCGCGAGCCGGGGCGAGCCGCCACCTTCCTCGACCAGCGACGCCGCGAGCTCGTCGGGCTCCCAGCCCGCGTAGACCGCGCGGGTCAGCGCGCTCGCGACGAGCAGGGCGGGGAACCCGAGGATCGCGAAGAAGCCGATCGCGGCCGCCACGCCGACGAGGCTGCTCATCGCGCGCGCCTCGAAGCCCCCGGCGACGAGCGCGCCGACGCCCGCGCAGATCGCGCTCGGCGCCAGCCAGCGGAGGGCCGGGACGATCCGCGACCGCACGCTCATGCGGCGGATCCTGGACGGGGCGAGGCAGGCAAAGCGAAGCAAAAATTGTACTGCGTCGACGCGGCGGTACCAAGGTGGCGCGGTGGGCTGGCTGGACGTCTTTCGCTCGCCGCGTGGTGGTGGTGCGGCTGCGGGGGGCTCGTCGGCCTACCGGTAGTTCCGCTCAGCGGGCGCCAAGCAGGCGGGTGCCGAGGCCTGCGGCGCCATCGAGCTGGCCGGTGTGGTCGAGGTCGACCGCGAGCGGGCCGAACTGGGTCGAGAACGTCAGGCGCGCGTGCAGGCGATAGCTGCGGGCGCCGCGCGCGATCAGCGACGACACGGCCACTGCGTCCTGGGCCTGGATCGTCAGCGAGGTCCTCACCGGGGCGACGCCGCGAGCGGGGATCGTCTGCGAGAGCTGGACGGAGCCGGTGACCGCGCGCGCATCGCCGATCGACAGCTGCCACTCGATCCCGGAGAGCGGGACGCCGAACGCGTTCGGGTTCGAGACGTCGAGCGCGAGCTCGCCGGCGATGCCGGTGAAGCCGGCGGACGACACCGCGACGGTGCGCACCTCGGCGCCAGGTTTCTCGATCGACTTGAGGAACATCGAGCACCCGGCGACGAACAGGGCGATCAGGGTCACACCCACCATGAGGGAGCTGCGCATGGCCGAGCGGTACAGCAAGCGGCGCGCCGCGACCCCGGAGCCCGCCTCGGGCCATCGCCGGCCGGGCTGTGTGAACACGGCTTGACTCCGCGGGGCGTGAACCGTGCCGCCGCTCGAGCGGGGGCGTCGGGGGGACGCGGTTGCCGGCGTCACCTGCCCCGGCGGTAGTCAGAAGTTTGCCCGGGCGGGGTGGGATCCGTAGCGTGGGCGGGTGAAGTCGTGGCTCGTGATCCCGGCCATGGGTGTGGCTGCCGCGGGCGGAGCGATCGTGCTCGGCGCGGCGCCGCTGGCCTGGCTCGCGGCCGGGCTCGCCGGGGC
>JALZOI010000036.1 GCA_030857245.1 Myxococcota bacterium | reverse complement strand
TCTACGCGGCGATTCCGATGATGGGCGACGACAGGCTCGCGCCGCTCATGAAGGCCTACGATGAGGTGGTCCGTCGTCACGAAATCTTTCGCGCGGTATTCGGTCTGATTTGAGGGGATGGCTCAGAGTGCCAATCCGATCAGATAGCGGCACGCCCCTGACGTTGCTCCGGACTTTCAGGACGTGATCGCACTCTGGTTTCCGTTGCCGAGCTCCCGCGTGGGCTCGCGCGGTGAAACCTGTGGGTCAGGCGTGCCGCGGATTTCGGTAACTCCGTGGGCGCCTGTCCACTGGATCAATCGTCTACGTTCGCTCACGATGTAGCATGCGATAAGGATCGACGTATTCAAGTAGACAGCGAAACTGCACGTTGGTGCAGGCAGTTCATGGCGCGAGCGAATGGGAAGGGGCAGCAGGTCCTCGCGTTCAAGTCCTGAGGTGGCAATTGAGCTCGAGCTCGAGCCCGAACATTGCTAACCGGTCGGGTAGCTCGGACAAGAACCGCTCGGCATCCTGAAAATCCGACGATGGTGTCGTCCGCGTACCGCATGACGATCACGTCGTTGCGGGTCTGCGTCGTTCGCCATCGCTACCGCAGCTGGCTGGATCATGGTCGCGCACCGCTCGCAGCTTGCAGATCGCGTCGCGCCGCGGCGGGGCGCGTTGGCATGATCGTCGCGCTGATCCCGGCGGCGCTGATCTGGGTGATCACGGGGCCGCCGTTCGGGTCGCGCGTTCCAGGTCCCGACATCCTCATGTTGCCGCCCACGAGGTACGTCGCGCTGGCGTGCTACTGTCTCGGCAACTTGGTGTTCGTCGCACTCGAGTACGTGAGCTTCCTTCGCCGACCGCGCACGGTGGAGGGTCAGTAGTGCACGGCGTGCGATGCCGGCTCGAGCAGCTGGAAGCGCGAGGGATCGAGCTTCGCATCGGCGCGGTGACCGCAACGGTGCTTCATGTCGAGGGCCTGCGAGGAGACCTCGCCGGCGGCGATGGTCACCTCGAGATCACCGACGCCTGCGCGCACCGCGCCGTCGTCCAGCTCGTCCTCGAGTTGCCGTCCATCACGCTCACTGCCGAGACGGTCACGATCGAGGAGGTCAGCGGCACGCTGCGACGGGCGCCCGACGGGCAGACGTGCGAGCTCGAGGCCCCCGTGGTCGGCGCGACGCGGCTCGTGATCGTGTTCGGCGAGATGACGATCTCCGGCGCGATCACCATGACACGGTGTCGGCTGCGCATCGATGGAGCAGACGGAGTGGTCCTCGCCGAGCGCGTCGAGCTCGCGGACGTCGAGCTTCGCCGTGGGGACCAGGTGCTCGCGATGCCGCGACTTGCAGGTGTCCAGGTGGTCGCGGCGTGGGGGGCCGACGGGCTTCGAATCGAGGCCAGCTCGATCGCGATCGCGGAGGTCGGGGGCTCGGCACAACTCACCGCGAGGACGAGCCCGACGCCGAGCGCGTCGCCGCCGGAGTCGCCGGAGTCGCCGGGGTCGCCGGAGTCGCCGGGGTCGCCGGGGTCGCCGGGGTCGCCGGAGTCGCCGGAGTTGCCGGAGCTGATGGCGCTCCTCGACGGTCTGACCGGAGAGATCAACGTGGATCTCGCGCTCGACCTCACCGTGCCCGTGATCGGGCGTCGCCGAGCCACTCACCGGTTTCGCATCCCGATCGCGGATGGCGCCGTCGACTACATGGGACTCGAAGGAGATCTGTCCACGCTCGAGAGCGCGCTGCTCGACTTCGCGATTCGAGATGGCGCGTTGGTGCTGGAGATGGGCATCCCGTTCCTTCCGACACGCGGCCTCGGCAAACCGATCCTGCAGTGGGATCTCGCCCCGGCCGACCTCGATCTCGCACGGCGCGATCGGATCCGGCTGGCCATGTTGCCGCGGTTTCGCACCGTGGGCGGAGACTCCGGATCCTCCAGGATCGCCCTCCGACAGCTCGAGGTTCGCAAACTGGAGGTCGCGTTGAGTCATGCTCTCGCGTCGCCTCCATCTCGATGGCCGCTCTTCGGTATCGGCTCGCTGACGCTCTCGGGGAGCCTCTATCACGAGGCCGATGCACCACCGCGGGATGGTCGGCTTGTCGGTGGACTCGCGAAGCTCGAGCTGGGCGAAATGTCGATCGGGGTCGCCAACAACACCCTCGGGTTCACCCGGCTTCAGCTCGCGCACGCAGATCGATTCGAGCTCGGGTTCGTGGGAGCGCGTCCATGCTCGCTGAGCTGCACCCTCCACGACCTGGTCGTCGAGGGCTTCCGGTTCGCACCCGCGCTCCAACGCAACATCTGACGTCCGCGAGTCCTGCGTGCGGGTGGACGGCGTGGGCGCACGACTCCTGCCAAGGCTGCGTGTTTCCCGCAGCAGCTTTCTTCGCTTCCCGACGCGGCGGTCGCGTCGCTCGACCACCCGGATCGCGGTCGTTCACAGGTACGGCGAGAACAGCCGGGCGGTGGAGTCGCGAAGGCGGGTCGGCCAGCGCACCGAGGCGAGCAGCGCGGCGTCGAGCCGAGCGGCCGTCGCGATGCGCTCGTCGACGAAGCCGTCGATCTTCGCGGCGAGGTCACGATCGTAGCACTCGACGCCGAGCTCGAAGTTGAGGCGAAGGCTTCGCGGATCCCAGTTGGCAGATCCCAGCAGCGTCCACGCACCATCGACGACCATGATCTTCGAGTGGTCGAACGGCGGCGGCGTCAGCCACACGCGGCAGCCGTGATGCAGGACCTTCCACAGCTCGCCGCGCATGGCCCAGTTCACGATCCGGAGGTTGCCCCGGTGGGGCAGGAGGAGATCGACGTCGACGCCGCGGAGCGCCGCCACGTTGAGCGCCGTGATCAGCGGCTCGTCGGGGAGGAAGTATGGCGTCACGACGCGCACCGATCGGCGCGCGCTGGCGATCGCGCCGTGGAGCGCCCACCGCATGCAGTCGAGATCGCGGTCGGGACCGTCGGAGATCGCGCGCGCAAACGCGTCACCGATCGGCGGGAGCGCGGGGAACCACCGCTCGCCCGCAAGCACCTCGCGGGTCGCGAAGGTCCAGTCCTCCGCGAACACGTCCATCAGCTGGGTGACCACCGGTCCCTCGACGCGGAAGTGCAGATCGCGCGTTGGATGGCGCGGGGTTTCGGAGAGGACGCACTCGTGGCGGATGTTCATGCCACCGGTGAAACCGATCGTGCCGTCGACGACCAGGATCTTGCGGTGGTTGCGCAGGTTCGCGAACGCGGCCGACCACGGCGCCAACACGCGTAGGAACCTCGCGACGGAGACGCCGCGCTGCCGCAGCATCCGATCGATCGCCGGCCACGAATAGCGGGCACCTGCGTCGTCGATCAGCACGCGGACCTCGACCCCGCGCTCGCGAGCCGCGGCGAGCGCGTCGACGAAGCGCCGTCCCGCGGCGTCGTTATCGAAGATGTAGCTGACGAGCGCGATCGACCGCTCGGCGGCCGCGATGCAACGCAGCATCTCGGGGTAGGTCTCGTCGCCGTCGCGGAGCATCGCGATGCGATTGCCGGGCAGCAGCGGCCACCTGCTCGTGCGATCGATCGTGCGCGCGATCTCGGCGAGGTGCGCATCGGCTGGAACCAGCCGGGACTCGAGCTGGTCCGCTCCGACCGCGGGCTGCGTCGCGTGCTCGTACCTTCGCATGTCGCCTCGGGTCCGCCGCGCGAGCCGGTCGATGCGGTTGATGCCGAGGAGGAGGTAGAGGAGCACGCCGATGCCCGGGACCAGCAGGATCATCCCGACCCACGCGGTCGCCGCACGAACCTCGCGCTTGTTGAGGACCGCATGGCTCGCCGCCACGAGCTCCACGAGCGCCAACGTGGCGGTCGCGAGGTACGGCCACCAGACTTCGAACCATGCAGTCATCGCGGAGGGTGATCGCCCGTCAAGAGCGTCGCGAGCGCATGGACGCCGAGCGTGAAGCGAACGTGCGGCGAGAGCACCACATAGGCACGAAATTCTGAGCTCGTGGCCGGTTGACGCATCAGCGTACGCCGCCACCGACCGCAGTCGCAACGCGGCCGTAGCCGAGCGCAACGAAAAGGCCGGGGCGCAGCTCGCGCACGTCGAAGCTCGGGCCAACCTGGATCCGGATCAGGTCCTGCGCAAGCTCGAGCGTCATCTGGTACGTCAGGTGCGCCGCGCCGGCAAACTCCGAGCGGCGCGCATCCCAGATGAAGCCGAGGTTCGCTTGATGACTGACGAGCCCGTCGTTCGTTAGGCCGAGCGTGCGCGTGAATCCGAGCTGCGCCGCGAACCGAGGACGCTCCAGATCGGACGGCAGCGAGATGCCGAGCGCGAGATACGTCTGCGTGGACGTGAACGGGAGAGACACGTCACGTCCGCCCAGCAGCGCGAGGAACGGGCGCTCGAGTCGCTCGAAGCCGCCGATGCCGATCATCCACAGATCGTAGACGCGATCCTTGCGCGCGGCCCAGTTGACCGCGGACAGCGGCTCGAGCTTTGCCTGCTTGCCGCTCTCCTCGCCCGCGAACAACGCATCGGCGGCGCTCAGGATCTCTGGCGCCTCGATCAGGAAGGGAAACGACTCCCAGATCTCGAGCTCCTCGTGAGAACGGAGCACGCCTTCGACGAATGTGCGCACGAGGCCCGTGATGGACAGCGTGGCTGCGGCCAGTAGGTGCTCGCGGCCGGCGGCGTTCTTCGGGGCGTCGAGCAGGCCATCTCCATAGGTCTTCCAGGTCCTGCCCTTTCGATCGCTGATCGTGCGGCCGCGCGAGCTCCAGATGTCGTGGAAGACGTACCCGGCCGCTGCGCTGGTCGCGGGGCGGTTAAACCCCATGTGACCAGACGCGAACGCGTCGTGCAGCATGTGATCGGCGAATGCGTGCTCGAACATCGCGCGCTCGAACGCCTCGATCTGCGCCATACCGGCTAGCCGGCTACCCTCCAGCGCGAGCTGCTTCGCGCGGAGGTGGTGCCGGCTCCACGTGCGGGGCGCGAGCGGGTGAAAGTGGTCCGCGTTGACGATCGCCAGGCGAATGTACGTCCAGAAGTTGACGGCCTGCCAGCCGCCCGAGGCCGAGAGAAACGCTTTGGGCTCGACGACGTGGTCTGCAGCGAGGGCGGTGGCCTGGCCGTAGAGCTGCGTGACGACCTCCAGGTTGCCGCACGCAATGCGGAACCGGACGCGCTGCGCGGCGTCCTTCGGGATCTCGCCGAGGTCGAGGTCCTCCTCGATCTGCTTGCACGCTGCGACGTACGATTCCTTGCCGATCGCCTCGTGTTCGCGAAACCACCATGCCTCTGCAGAAGACTCGGACGTGATCATCGTCGCGACGATCGCGATGCTGCAAAGGACGTCACGAAGCATGGTTTCTCCCGATCCACGTGCTCAGTTGAAGAACGCTACCGCTCGCGCCACCAGCGCGGAGTCGACGCTAAACCCGAGAGCGACCCGTCGCAACTCCCAGCGCGAGGTCGTCGGTGCGGTGTCGCCGGCGACGGTCTGCCCCACGCTGTAGCCACCGGCGAGCTGGCTCGCCCTTGACGGCATCCATGCCATCGAGACCGCGATCCCGGGCACGACCTCGTAGGCGAGGCCGAGGCAGAACCGGTTCGTGGGACTCGAGATCGAGATCGCGGCGTACGTGCTGAGACGGTCACGGCGACGCGTCAGATGGTCGGCAAGATAACGCCCGTACCGGGCGCCGCCGACCTCGCTTCGCCATGCGAGCGGATACGCGTGGAGCGCGGCGAAGTAGTCGAGCTCGATCCGCGCGGTACGCGACACGATGCGCCCGTCCTCGACGGAGTAGCTCGGTATGCCCGAGGTACCCACGACGAGGGCGGAGATCCTGTACCGGTGTAGCTTTCGCATCGGTAGTCGCGTCCGCCAGCTGACGCCGGCCTCGGCGAGCACGATCTTGACGGCGAGCCCATCGGTCGAGATCTCGCCCAGGTCGACCCTGACCCAGGTCGGCGCCAGCGAGGGGCCCTCAGCGTACGATGCTTCCTTTTCGCCGCGCAGCAACCGTTCCGACTTCTTGTCGCCGTCGTGCTCGATCCATACGGCGTAGCGATCGGCAAACACGGTGGGCGCTAGCACCCAGACCTCGATTCGATAGCCCTCTCCGAGGCCGTCGAAGCGGCACTTGAGGCGACCCGCTGGGCCGAGCACGAGACGCATCGTCCGGCGGTGATTGTCGATCGGGCATGCGCCCGCCACGACGCCGGCGCTTACCCACGTCGCCTCGACGTCGTGCTCGCGTTCGAACTGATCGAGAGCGCGTGCGGCGGCGCCGCGTGTCGGCGAGCCGTCGCGCGGGCCCGCGTCGACCCGTGGTTCCGTCGGTGGCAGCGTTGTCGCAGCCGGTAGCTGGTCCGCGCGAGCGGCTGCGGTTGTTGCGAGCAGGATGAAGGTACTACTCAGGAAGCAAGGCGAGAGCTTCGGCACTGCGGCCGGAACAGTACAACGGCCACGGACAATGCGAAATCAGGCATCGCTGCGCGCGCCGAGCTGTTCGACGTGTCGCTCAGGGAACACCATGTTCACGAGCTGCGACTGAAGACGCGCTCCCATCACGATCAACGAGCCCGTGTGCTCGCTGCTTGTCGAAGAACTTCATCAGCGGGGATACCAGCCGCGAGACGAGTCCGGTCACCGCGATGTCCGCGAGCGCAAGGGGTGCACCGGGGCGCTCCATCGCGAGCGAGCGCGAGCGATCACCATGACACGGTGTCGGCTGCGCATCGATGGAGCAGACGGAGTGGTCTCGCCGAGCGCGTCGAGCTCGCGGACTTCGAGCTTCGCCGTGGGGACTTGGAGCTCGCGATGCCGCGACTTGCAGGTGTCCAGGTGGTCGCGGCGTGGGGGGCCGACGGGCTTCGAATCGAGGCCAGCTCGATCACGATCGTGGAGGTCGGGGGCTCGGCACAACTGACCGCGAGGACGAGCCCGACGCCGAGCGCATCGCCGCCGGAGTCGCCAGGAGTCGCCAGGAGTCGCCGGAGGCGCCGGAGCTATGGCGCTCCTCGACGGTCTGGCCGGAGAGATCAACGTGGATCTCGCGCTCGACCTCACTGTGCCCGTGATCGGGCGTCGCCGAGCCACCCACCGGTTTCGCATCCCGATCGTAGATGGCGTCGTCGACTACATGGGACTCGAAGGAGATCTGTCCACGCTCGAGAGCGCACTGCTCGACTTCGCGATTCGAGATGCCGCGTTGGTGCTGGAGATGGGGAATCCCGTTCCTCCCGAAACGCGGCCTCGGAAACCGATCCTGCAGTGGGATCTCGCCCCGGCCGGCCTCGATCTCGCACGGCGCGATCGGATCCGGCTGGCCATGTTGCCGCGGTTTCGCACCGTGGCGGGGACTCCGGATCCTCCAGGATCGCCCTCCGACAGCTCGAGGTTCGCGATCCGGAGGGATTCGAGCTCGGGTTCGTGGGAGCGCGTGCACGCTCGCTGACCTGCACCCTCCACGACCTCGTCGTCGAGGGCTTCCGCTTCGCACCCGCCGGCGAAAGCACCACGTTCCGAGATAACTGTGCGGGTGGGTGGGGTGCTGCGAAGTGCCGTCGGGCGCGTATCAGTCGTAGAACGCAACCCGGCCCGACCCGATGTCGTACATCGTGCCGACGATCTTGATCTTACCCTCCTGCTCCTGCTTGCGGAGCTCGGGGCTCTTCGCGCGGATCTGTTCGATGGCGTACCTCACGTTCTCGGCCGCGATGGCGTCGACGTAGGCGTAGTCGGACGGGTCCGGCTTGCCGGCGCCGGGCATCTTGGTGGCCTTCACCGCGGGTTCGATCTTGTTCAGGAGGTGCGTGAGGTTGCCGTGCTTGAGCCCGGCCGCCGCGCCCTTGATCGCGCCGCACGAGGTGTGGCCCATGACCATGATGAGCTTGGCGCCCGCGAACTGGGTCGCGAACTCCATCCCGCCGAGCACATCCTCGCTGACCACGTTGCCCGCGATCCGGGTGCTGAAGATGTCGCCGATCCGCTTGTCGAAGATGGTCTCGGCCGGGACGCGGCTGTCGATGCAGCTGAGGACGATCGCGTAGGGGTGCTGCGCGCTCGACGACTCGTCGATCTCGAGGACGAGCCGCCTGAACTGCAGCTTTCCGCTGCGGAAGCGCTCGTGCCCGTCCTTGAACGTCTGGTAGACCTCCGCCGGGCTCATCGCGTCGCGGAGCTCGGCTGTCATCTGCGGTGCGCGGGTCGGGTCCGCGGGGGCGACGGGCGCCACGGGGGCCGCGGGGGCCGCGGGGGCCGCGGGGGCATCCTCCGCGCGGTCCGAGCACGAGGAGGTCGCCAACGCGAGGGCGGCGACAAGCAAGAAGGGCGTTCGGTGGTCGAGCACAGATTCTCCAATCTTCTCGGGCGGCCAGTCGGCCCAGCTGCGCCCAAACCTGGCGGCACAATCGCAGTCGGCCGCGAGCAGCACAACCTACGCCGGCGAGATTGGTGGGCGAACGTGATCGCTTGGCAGTGTTGAAACGGATCAGCGGATGGTCGCGCTCGATCGACCGGACCCTCGCTCCGGAATCTAGATTGCGAGTCGAACGCTGGCCGTCGCGCTTTGTCCTCGCGGGGGTGCTTGCCATAGTCGAACGCGATGAAAGCTCCCGAGTCGTTGCCCGCTCGGCCGGTCACGCGCCTGACGCGGCCGTTCGTCCGCTTCATGCACCTCCAGGCCTCGGGTGGCATCGTACTGCTGGCGGCGACGACGTTCGCGCTGATCCTGGCGAACACGAGCCTCTCCGCGGACTACGCCGCGTTCTGGAATCGAACCTTCACCATCGGGGTCTCGGGCGCCTCGCTGTCCTACCCGATCTGGTACTGGATCAACGATGGGCTGATGGCGATCTTCTTCTTCGTCATCGGTCTCGAGATCAAGCGCGAGCTGATCTGGGGAGAGCTGCGCGACCGTCGCAACGTGGTCCTTCCCGCGATCGCGGCGCTCGGTGGGGCGGTCGTGCCCGTCGTGATCTACCTCGTCCTGCAGCCGTCGCTCCCCGGCCGCTCGGGATGGGCCGTGCCGATGGCGACGGACATCGCCTTCGTCGTGGGGTGCCTCGCGGTCCTCGGCTCGCGCGTCCCACCGGCGCTCAAGATCTTCATGCTCTCGCTGGCGATCATCGACGACATCCTCGCGGTCATCGTCATCGCGGCCGTGTTCAGCTCGTCGATCGACGTGATCTGGCTCGGGGCTGCGGTCGCCGGGCTCTCGGTCGCGTTCATCCTCAATAAGCTCGGCGTGCGACGGATCGGGGTCTACATCCTGGTCGGTGCGGGCGTCTGGTTGTGCACGTTGAAGTCGGGCATCCATCCGACCGTGGCGGGCGTACTGCTCGGCCTGCTGACCCCCGCACGAGCCTGGATCCACAACACCACGCTCATCGAGGTCATCGACCGCGCCGTCCCCCAGCTGCGCACCGCCGAAGATCGGTCCGCGGAGCAGCGAGACGCCGTCGAGAGCCTCTCGTTCGCGGTTACCGAGGCCGTGTCGCCGCTGGAGCGTCTGGAGCACGGCCTCCACGCGTGGGTCGCGTTCGCGATCATGCCGGTGTTCGCGCTCGCCAACGCCGGCGTCACGGTCAGCGTGCAAGGAGTGCAGCAACCCATTGCGCTCGCGGTGATCGCGGGCCTCGCGATCGGCAAGCCGCTCGGGATCTTCGGAGCGTCGTGGCTCGCCGTGAAGCTCAAGCTCGCGCGCAGGCCGGACCGCACGTCGTGGCCTGCCCTGCTGGGCGCCGCCTGGCTCGGTGGCATCGGCTTCACGATGGCGTTGTTCGTGGCGTCGCTCTCGATGGCGGAACCCGTCCTCGAGATGGCGAAGAGCGGGATCCTCGTCGGGTCCGCTCTCAGCCTGATCGGTGGGATGGCGGTCCTCGCGTGGGCGCTCCCACGGCAGCCAGCCGCCGGGTCGTGACCGCGCCCAACCGCTCGCGGAGCCTCGCGAGCGCTCACGTGACCGACGACGGCTCGCGGTCTCCGAACGCGGCCACGAATGCGGCGTGGTTCGCGCCGGTGCCGCCGTGGATCGCGAACACGACCTCGGCGAACGCGCCGTCGTAACGCTCGGCGAGCAGCGTCCGGAACACCCCCGCCACGAGGGCCGGATCGTTGCCGAACACGCCGGCGCCCCATGCGCCGAGCACGAGCCGCGAGACGCCGTGGTGCGCCGCGACCGCGAGCACGAGCGACGCGCGCCGGAGCAGCGTGTCGGCGACGACGGCGGCATCGAACGTGCCGTGCTGGCGGAGCGCGCCGGCGTTGGGCGCGGCGCACGTGATCACCGACGCGTAGACCGGGCGGTCGAGCCAGCCGCCGTCGTCGTCGCGGAACACCGGGACGTGCGGCGACCACAGCGCGAGGTCGAGGTAGAGCGCCGAGTGGTTCGCGCGGTTGCGCTCGTAGTACGTGGACTGGGTCAGCTGGCACGGGTAGAGCCCCGACGAGCGCGCGAGCGTCTCCTCCTGCGCCTGGGCACCACCGAGGAAGCCGCCGCCCGGGCTCTTCGCCGACGCGAAGTTGAGGCACGCGAGGTGGCCCGGCCGCCCGGCGAGCCGAACGATCGCCTCGATCGTGCTCTCGGCCGTGACACTGATCGCGGTCGCGCCGGGGGACGCGGGCGCCATCAGCGGGTCACCGATCTCGTGGAGCACGGTGCCCGCCTTGGCGGCCGCGACCGCGGCGGCGAGCTCGATGGTCTCCCCGGCGGCGTTCGTGTACTGCCCGGCCTCGAGCGCCGCGAGGGTCTGCTGCGCGAACTTCGCCTTGGCGCCGCGGGTCGCGTTGCCGGCGCCCCGCTGGGGCGGCAGCTCGATGAACTGCGGAGGAACGTGCTCGGTCAGCCACACGCCGTTAGCGGAGCACCGGAACACGTGCCCCGCCGTCGCCATCGCCCCGGCGTCGACCGGCAACACCACCGGCGTACCGCGACGCGCGCCGACCTGCGTCGCAGTGGCGGGCTCGGCGGAGAGGTGGACGTCGTGGCGCGCGCCTCGCAGCAAGCCGCGCGCGCGGATCCCGGGCAGCGCCGCCTCGACGGTGCCGTGATACAGCGTGGTCGGCGGCGGCGTCGCCGGCAGACCGAGCGCGACCTCGACGGAGTGCCCCTGGTTCGCGCGGATCTGCGTGCCGTCCTCCGACAGCGCGAACCGCTGCTTGTCGGAGGTCGCGACGATCTCCGCGAGCTCGGCGCGCGTGATCGCGACGCCATGCGCGGCGCACGCGGCGAGCAGCCTGCCCACGTCGGTCCAGCCCGCTGCGTCGAGCGTGATGCCGATCCGCGCCGGCTCGTGGCGGAGGACGAGGGACAGCAACTTCGAGTGGCGCACGTTCGTCATGACACTTGGTGTCTGTAATACACTAATAAGTCAGCCGCCGCAACGCCGGACTCGCGTCGCCAGCGGCGCTGGCCCTCACGATCGACGCGCAGCTCTGGGTCGCCTCGGGTCGCGATCGATCTGCCGTACGCGCCGCTCCAGCAGAGCCCGTGCTTCTACTTCCCGTTCTGATCAGCGCTGCGCTCAGAGCCAGTTGCCCTCGACCTCGAGTTGCCACGGCGCAGCCGCCACGCACGTCCCGCTGATCGGGCGGATCTCGATCGAGACGCTCCGGCCGTCATCGCTGCCATTCGAGATCGCGCCCTCGCCCCACTGGACGCGGGTCTGCTCGGTCGCGCCGCTCGTCGTCATGCTGCCGGTCGGCGTCGTGCACTCGACGACGTCGGTGCCCGCGTTGACGTAGACGAAGACGTCGTAGTTGGTCCCCTCCGGCGAGGTCAGCTTCGCGGCCATGCGCAGCGCGAGGCCGAGTGCGCTGCTGCTGTCCTCGGTGACGCGCACGCGAAACCACGCGGCCTGATGACCGGTCACGGTCAGCTTCAGCGCGCCACTGTCGCCGCTCACGGTCCCGAGCAGCACGGCGGCGGCGCACGTGTCCGTGCTCGGGCACCCCGTCACGGGCGGGCCAGGTGCGTCGAGCGCCGCGTCGCGCAGCGTGAGTGCATCGCCCGGCCCGGAGGCGCTGGCGTCGACGCCGCCCTCGGGGCCGGCAGAGGCGCACGCCGCGAGCCCGGGTCCGAGCACCAGCACGAGGACGACGGCTCCACAGCGGCGCATGCCCGACGGTACCACTTCACTCCGCCTGCTCGCGGTAAGGTCTCGCCGATGGACGCCGCGGATCCAGCCTGCCGCGACGCGTGCGCGCGAGCGCAAGCCGAGCACCGCGGCGTCCGCGTCGATCCCGCCGCGGCTGTACACGATGACGACGACCGCGGCGGGGAGCCCCGACAGGTGAGCTCGCGATGTGCCGACGCGCTGGCCGAGGTGTAGAGCGTTCTGAGTCTGGTCACCGCTGACATCGGGTGCGGTGTCGCCTGTTGGTGAACACTGTCGTGCCGCCGGCGTCCTCGTCCACGAAAGCCTTTACCAGTGCGTCCCGACGCCGTTACGCTGGGGCGATGGATCCTCGACCCGCATGCGTTCGGCTGCGCACGCTCGCCGTCAAGACCCCGTGTCATGCGGACTGGAACGCGATGACCCTCCGCGAGGCGGGCACCGACGCGATCCGGCACTGCGGCAGCTGCAACAAGGACGTCTACAACCTGTCGGCGATGACCGAGAGCGAGGCCGAGGAGCTGCTGGCCTCCGCGGAGGAGCACTGCGTTCGCTACTACTACCGGCCTGACGGCACGCTCGTGAGCTCGCGATGTGCGGACGCGGCGCGACGCGCACCGTCGCCGATCGCCGCCGGCCTCGCGGCCTCGCTCGCGTGTTCGGCCGCGTTCGCCGGGATCACGGTCGCGGTCGATGATCCCGGCGCGCAGGTCGCGATCGCCGGTGAGCCCGGCGTCCGGGTCGCGATGGGCGGCCTGAGGCTGCGGATCAAGGCGCAGCCCGAGTCCCCTGTCGAGGCGCCGGTCGACAACGAGCCGGTGGCGGATGTGCCGCCGAGCCTGGCACCGGCGTGCCCGGATCCGTGGGACGACTGCGCGACGCCCGCGGTCCGCCGCGAGGCCGCCATCCAGGTGGCGACGGTGGCCCGCTCGAGTGCCGGCGTGCCGGTCGCGGCCACCACCGGAGCTCGCGATGCGGGCGGGCGGCTCGCCCTGCTCGGCTGGCTCGGTGGGCTCGTCGGCATGATCGCGATGCTGGTCGCGTTCCGTCGTCGCCGATGGTCGACGGAACGCCTGCGCGCGCTCGATGAGTGGTCCGTGCCGCAGGTGATCGCCGTGGCGGCGGGCGCGGCGGCGGTGAGCACGACGGCCGTCGCGATCACGGTCGCCGCCGGCACCGTCGCCGGCGGCGCGCTCGTCCTCGCTTGGTTCGCCCAGCGCAGCCGCTGACGCAGCAGTAGCTGCGCGACAGGATGAAGCACGAGGAACGCCGCGATCCTGATCGCAGTCCATCACGCTGCCGCGTTACCCTCGGCCCATGCGCACCCTCGCAGCGATGCTGTGCCTCGGCGTCGGATGTGGTGGTGGTGAGAGCACTCCGCCGCCCCCCGACGCCGCGCCCGATGCACCGACCGCCGCGATCGTCTGGCTCGACCCATGTCCACCGACGGTCGATCGCGAGATCACGGCGGAGGCGACGCGCTTCGTGCCTGCGATGGAAACGGCCACGGTCGGCGATGTCGTGAAGTACACGCTCGCGACCGCGCACGAGATCGTGCCGTTCCCAGATACCGACCCGGCGCTCGCGGTGCCGGCCGGCGCCACGCGGTGCTTCCGGTTCACGAAGCCGGGGACCTATCGCTACTACTGCAAGTTCGACAGCTTCGCGGGCTCGCTCACCGTCGACTAGGCTCGATCAGCGTCGGCTACGGGGCGAGCGAAGCGCGGACGGGCTCCCCAGGCCAGCGCGTCGCAGCAAGACACCGAGTTGCGACGCCGACGAGCAGCCGACCTCGCGCGCGATCGCTTCGATCTTGGCGCTGCCTTCGCTCAACCGTGCTTGCGCCGCGGCGACGCGCTCGGCCGCGACGATGTCCCGAAACGTGAGCCGCGCCGCGGCGAGCTGGCGTTGCAGGCTGCGCGTCGAGACGCCCAGCGCACCCGCACAGGCATCGATGCGCGCCCCGCGCAGGTGCCCTGCGACCCATGCGCGAGCTCGCAGCTTCACGTCCCCCGCGGTGTCGAGCTCGTCGAGCAACGCCTGCACGGCCTGCTGCGCCGCCGGACCATCCGCGGGATCAGCCCACTGGTACGCTGCTTCCGGATCGGTGAAGACGCGAAAGGTGTCACCCGGCCCGAAGGCGGGCAGCAGGGCTGCGTGCCGTGCGCCATGGACGCTGGACTCGACGAGCACCGCCTGGCGCTCGAACAGCGTCCGGAGCTTGCTGGCGTGGGGCGCGATCGCCTGCATCATCTGCGTCCAGGCGTCGTCGTCGATGCCGGTCAAGGCGCGTCCATCCACCACCCGGCGCAGCGGCGGGCGCAGCGCCGGGTGCTCCGCGAGCCCGTACAGGCGCGTCAGCGTGTGGGCGTCGCCCGTCTCGCGGCGCCCGAAGTGCACCGTGCCGACCAACCGCGGCGTCGCGCACCACGTCAGGAACGAGCCGCCCACCAGCGCCCGGCCCACCGGGCCGGCCTCGCGGTCGAGCTCGTCCAGGGAGGCGGCCAGGCGGAGCACCGGCCCGATGATAGCGAGGTTGGCGCGCTCCCGATACGAGCTGGCGCGTGGCCACCGCAGGCGGCCGTTACACCGACGTGATGTTCGAGCGCCGACAGGTAGGGGTCCCACTTCTCGTGATCGCGATGGTGGTCGTCACCTGCGTCTGGATCGGCGGCCGCGCCGACGACGAAGTGGCGAGCCGCACGCCTGCGACGTGTCGCGCGCGCGGATGTTACTGCGAGGCCGTCGCCGTCGCCGGGGTGAGGCAACCGATCAACGCGTGGTCGAGCCTCGCGCCCGCCCTCGCTGGCGCGTGCGTGCTCGCGCTGGCGCTCGGGCGGCGTCCAGCAGGGTCCTCGCGGCTCGCGCGCAGCCGGACCCCGGGCGTGCTACTCGCGCTCGCCGCGTCTGGGATCGCCGTGTTCAGCTTCCACTATCACGCGACGTTGACGTGGGTCGGCGAATGGCTCGATGGGGTCGCTCTCTACCTGCTCGCCGGCTTCCCGATCGCCGGGGCGATCGTGCATCCGACCGGCCGGGCCGGGTGGCGGTTCGCGGCCGTCTACGTCGCGGTCGCGGCCGCCCCCGCCGGGGCTTCGTGGCTCGTTCCCGCGCTCCGCAAGCCCGCCTTTCTCGCGCTCGCCGCGATCTCGATCGCCGTCGTGCTCGCGCGACGATCACGAACGAACGGCACGGGCGATCGCTGGCTCGCGCTCGCGGTGGGCTCGTTCGCGATCGCGATGGTCGCGTGGATCCTCGACGCCACGCGCACGGTGTGCGAGCCGACCAGCTCGCTTCATCTCCACGCCCTGTGGCACCTGCTCAGCGCGCCAACGATCATCGCACTCGATCGCCACGCCGCCGCCGACCGCGCGATCGGCGCGCTGGCGCCTACGCGATAGCGACTGGCGCGCACCCGACAGCGGCCCATCGCGATCCGCTGATAGCGTCATCGCGTGACCTACCGTGACCGTTTCGTCGAGGTCTGCGTGCGTGATGGATGGGACGCCGCCCTCGCCTTCCTGCGATCCGTCTTTCACGATCCCGCGCACCAGCGCGTCAAGGGCAGGCCGTCCGACTTCCTCGGCGATCGCGATGACGACAAGGTCACGGCCGCCGAGGGGTTCGATCAGCTCGTCGCAGGGTTCAAGCCCCGGCGCTCGATGGCCGAGCGCCTCGACTTCCTGCTCGAGTGCCTGGGCCACGAGCGCGATCGCCACGCGTCGCGCCACCCGTTCCAGCCGTTCAACGCGCTGGTGTTCCGGATCGATGACTACGAGCGCTGCGACGTCGTCGTCTCGTCGGTGCATCTCGATGACGCCGACGACGACGTCGGCGTGCTGCAGTTCGGGCTCCAGCACCAGATCGTGTTCGCCGAAGACTCGCGCGAGGACTACGACTTCACCTTCGACCTCCACTTCAACCGGGACCAGTACCGCTTGCAGTTCGAGGACGAGCCGGTGCCCGGGTACCTCCTCCACCACGACGTCAAGCTCGTGGTCTTCGCGCGCTGGCTGGTGCAGCTGGTCGAGAACCTGACGCGCCACCCCGCATTCGCGGCGTTTCCGAAGACGCTCCCCTTCCGGTGCTTGCTGGTCGGCTCGGAAGGTCACGGCTGCACGGGGATCCGTCCCCCGTTCCGGGTCGACCTCCGGCCGGCGATCACGGAGGCCGCGCTGGCCGATCATCCGCTGCGCACCGAGTGGCTCGCCGCGGCGGTCGTGCGCGGGGATACCGGACCGGAAGCGAGGTTCCTGCATCTCCTGCCGTCGATCGACGAGCTCGCGAGCCCCGACCGAGGGAGGCTCGTCGCCCTCGTCCGCGAGCACGTCGCGCTCCGCGCGGTGATCGTCGCGCTCGCCGAGGAAGCCTACGCGACGGCCTCCGCGGGCAGCGCGTCCGTGGACGAACCGGAGGATCAAGGGGAGCCCGCGGCGCCCCTCGATCTAGCCGCGCAGGCCCGACGCGTGCTCGTGCGGGTGAATTCCCGCGACGCGACGCGCCTCGTGATGTTCGCCCGGCTGCTGCGAGCGATCGATGACCCGCATGCGCGGGACTACGAGGTCCGGGTGCTGCGCCAGCCCCTCCCCACGCTGCCCACCGATCGCGACGATGCGTACGACGTCATCGAGGCCGCGGTCTCACGGCGGTTCGCGGTGTGGAAGACGATCCCGCCGACCGAGCGGCTCGCGCTGGCTTCGGCCTGGGACGATGCGATGGCGGAGCTGACCGCGGCGGGTCAGCTCGAGCCGCTGCTCGCCTTGGTCCTGGCCGAGCAGGTCGCCGCGCCTGCGCTCGATGACGACGGCCGGGGCGTCGATGTCACGGTCGACGATGACGGTGCCCGCGCATCCGCCTCCCTCGAAGGCGACACCGTGGTCGACGAGCTCGACGCCGACGACGATGAAGCAGCCGCCGCCGCCGACGACGACGACGACGACGACGACGACGACGACGACGACGACGACGATGACGACGACGACGACGACGACGATGATGATGATGATGATGACGACGACGAGGACGAGGACGCCCGAGGGAGCGAGGCTGCCTGGCCGGGATCCTGGCTCGCCGAGGAGCTCGTGCTTCCGGGCTTCGTGCGGACCCTCGCGCAAGCCCCACCTGATGGCTACGTGGATGCGATCCGGGCCGCGGTCCGCAGCATGGGCCCGCGGATGATGCGCTACGGCGGGGTGTGGGACTTCCTGTACCACCGCCTCCTCGGGCTCGGGCCGCGCACCGCGAGCGGCATCCCCGACGTGCTCGCGTGGGGCGAGCGGTGGTGCGCGAGAGCGCCGGGCGAGTACTTCGATGACCGGATCCCGGGCTACTTCGGCAAGCTGCTGATGACCATGGGGCTCGAGGAGGTCCCGGAATTCGTCCACGCCGCGCACCGCGCCGACCCGTACACCGTCGCAGACTTCTACCCGCGCTGGTCGAAGGAGGTCCCGCGCCGGCGCTGCGCGAGCTTCGTGGAGCAGTTCCGGGCAGCCCCCGCGCGGTTCGCCGACCCGGTGATCTGGGAGGAGGCCATCCACGACAGCGATCCCGGGCTCGAGCTGCTGGTGCACACCATCCTTGGTACGGCGACGCAGCCGGCGCAGGTCGACACCGACGCGGTGCTCTCGCAGCTCCGCGCGGCGGTGCAACGGTCGGGTCCCCGGCTCGCGAAGCTCGCATGCTTGCTCGCCGATCACTGCGTCGCCGACGATCGATGGCCCGTCGCGCTCGCGCTGCTCGAGGGCCAGCCGGCGCTCGACCCGCGCTACGAGCAGGTCCTCCGCCGGGCCCGGGTCGTCGATGCGCTCCTCGCGCTCGAAGCCGCCGCGCCCCGGGTCGGCGATGCCGACGAACGGATCGCGCGCCTGCGGCGGCTGTATCCCGATGACGCGCTCGTGATGCTGCTCGACGCCCGCTGCGCGCTCGTGGTCGATGGTCCGGACGAAGCGGCGCGTCGCACCGAGCTCGCACTTCGCCAGCTATCGGCGACCGATCTCGTCTATCGCAAGGCGATCTTCCAGTATGCGGGGGTGGCACTCGGGGCGTGGGATCAGCTGCCCCGCGCGAGCTACGCCTTCCTGCGCATCACGCTCGATCACGTGCACAACCGGCTCTATCGCCCGGGCGCGCTCTCGCCGTCCAGCGCATCGCTCGATCAGGACCCGTTCTACGAGGCGTTCTCGACCTGGATCGCCACGCTCGCCCCGGCCGCGCTGGCGGCCGAGCTGGCGGGCTGGTCGAGCGAGCGCACGTTCCAGGTCGCGTCACGGGGCCTCGCCGATGACGCGCTGTGCGCGCACGTCGACCTGGAGCACTGGCACGTCTCGTGGGTGATCGCGCAGCGACTCGCGGCGACGCCAGGGCTCGAACCCTGGCGCCTCGCCACCCTGCTCGACATCTGGGCCGCGTTCGCGGTCGATCCCGACCGCCGCAGCGCGCTCGCCGAGCTGATCTGGCCGGTCGACGGTTGGCGCACCACGTTCGTACTCGACGAGCGGGTCCGGCCCTACCTCGGTTGGCTGATCGAGCACCGCTGCGGTCGCGCGGTCGATCGGGCGCGCCAGGTGTTCGAGCTCCTGCGCGTGGCGCGCCGACCGGAGCTCGTGATCGAGACGTCCGAGCAGCTCTCCGACCAGGTCCTGACCAGCACGTGTCTTCCGATCATGGCGGCCTATCAGCAAGTGGGGGACTTCGACGGTGCGATCGCGCGGCTGACCAAGGTCGGGCGGGAGCTCTCACCGAAGCGGCCCGATTACGTGCTGATCCAGAGCAACCTCGCGGCGCTCCAGGCGCAAGCCGGCCGGCCGCACGAGGCAGAAGCGATCCTCGATCGGTTGTTCGCCCTCGACTGGAGTCGCTTCGACTACGAGGCTGACGACCTCCAGGTCGACATCCTGTCGGGGGACGATCTGGACGCGCAGTACGCGAGCGCGTTCCGGATCTACTTCGGCATGGCCAAGTTCAACGCGGCCTGCCTCTACGCACAGAGCGCACGCCTCGAGCAGGCGGTGGCGACGCTGCGCGAGGCCGTGGCGGCCAATCCGAGCGGGTATGGCGCGTCGCAGATCCTGGCCGAGCGTGACTTCGACCCACTCCACGAGCACGCCGACTTCAAGACCTTGATCGGAGGACTGACATGATCGCAACGAGCGCCGCGAGCCCGCCACGAGGATAGGCGAATCGATGCGGCTTTTCGGTGCGGCGAACGCAGCCTGGGCTTGGCAAGAACCGAACCGGCGGGACGGCTCCCGCTGCCGGCCGGACGGAGGATAGCGCTGGCCTTCGACGAAGAGCATGAAGCGGATCCGGCAGCGCGTGAAGGAACTGACCCTGAAGTCAGGATGCCACGACGATCCGCGCGACGTCATCGGTGCGCTCAATCCCGTGCTTCGTGGCTGGGGGCAGTACTTCCGCACCGGAAATGCGGCGGACAAATTCAACGAGATCGATAGCTACGTGGTGTGGCGACTCAAGCGGATGCGAAGCAAACGCAAAGGCCAACACTTGCGCGCGGGAGAACCTCGTCGATGGAACTCCGCCTACGTCCATGCCCTCGGATTGCACAAACTCTCTGGCACCGTCGCGTATCCGGAGGCTGCGTAATGCCTCATTCCGTCAAGAACCGACCACCCGTAAGCCGTGTGCAGGAAATCTGCATGCACGGTTTGAAAGGGGGTCTTGCTGTCACCCGTCAAAAGATGGGGGAAGGTTAGATCTACCAATGTGTCGATGGACCGTCTTGATGTTCTTGTTGGTCGCGTGCTCTTCGCCTACGCGGGACCCACCAGCATTCAAGTACAAGCTGATCCATTACTCTGCTGGAATCCCTGAAACGCTTCTGAACCTCGACTTTGTGAACTACGACGCAGGCCTCGCTTCTGGGCCTCATACCGTTACGGTACGCGAGAATGGGATGTCCCGAGACATCACAATGGAGGTCGGATATTGCGATGAAGTAGCCACATGTGCAGGCCCACTAAGACTCGAGCAGCTGGAGCTCGGTATAGAGGGCACTATCAAGTCGTACTTCTGCGACGGATTAGACGGTTCGCTGCGTGTGGGCATCGATGCTGACGAGACCGGTGCATGTATGCGCTGAGCTGTGTACACGGCCCGTTTAGGTGTTCGAGGTTCGGATTTGGTCCATGGTATACGGATCCCGTGAGCAGCGAGCTGGTGATTGGCGAGCACGCGACGAAAGGTCGCGCACCTCAGCGAAGAGGCTCTCCTCGAGGTTTAGGGTCCTCGAATGGACAACGTGATTGATCACGTTGCAATCGGGCGCCGAGGACATTCGTAAGTCCTCGCGGCGCCCCGTCGTGACGACCTGATCGGGACGTAGTAGGCGCCGCGAGCTCCAGGATCTTCAATCGCGGTCAGCTGCACAACCCCGTGCCGGATCCCGAAAGCGGACTACCTCCACGATCCCCAATGCACGAAACACGGGACAACTCGCGGCAGTGATTGACTTGATGTCCCAGGAGTCAGACCCACGTCGAACGGCGTAAACCGGAGCATCCGCGAAGATCGCGTCATCCGATACGACCAACACCGCCCTACAGCCGCTGTACCAGTCCAACTGGGCGGTATGACGCCCGAGTACCTCGCACTCGACACCCTGGGCGTCTTCACGAATCGCTTCGGACGCGAGGAGGGTAGGCCGATAGCTCGCCGCTCGCGCGCGTGGAGCCCACACGCCTGCGGCCAAGCCGCCCGCCCATGAAGCTACAATCGCAGCGGTCGCCATGGCGTTCAATGCGGGTCGTAGACGGGTTGTCCTCGTCCTCAAACGCCGAGCCGCCTGCACACCGCAAACGACGAGCAGGGCTGTCGCCAGAAACACGAACCGCGACTGCGCGTGGGTAGTCAGTCCCAGGACAATGATCTGCGCGACTGCGATCAATCGCAGCACGACAAGCCAGCGGTCGCTCCATCCCCTGAGCACGCCAACAATCATCAACGGCGCCACGACGAAGCCGTAGGTTGCCAGCACGTTTCCCGATACATACGTGACCAGCCCTTCTCCCGCCTTGCCGGGAACACTGCCGCTTAACAGTAGTATCCCGGCAGCCGATCTCGTCTCGCTCATCGAGTGTATCACATGAGGGATGACAAGCATCCCAAACAGGGAAAGCATGGCGACAACGGGCATGCGCCGACGTGCGATCGCACGGCCACCTGCCATCAGCGAAACGAGGATGATGATGGCGATCGATAGACAGCTGCCGTAGCGGATGTAAAAGGATGCCGCCAATAAAGGCGCCGCCCCAACTAATCGGAAGCGCGGTCCATGACTGGGATCTTTAAGTTCCTCAACAATGATCGTAAGTGCAGCCAACAGACACGCTGCACTGGCAAAGTCCGACAGCAGATCCGCGCTGAATCTCACCATTGGATGCGCCCCCGCAAGCACGCCGACGACCCAGCGAGCGGAGTCCGGGTCGGTCACTCGATGTGCGAGACGCCAGGCGGCGAACAGGAACAGGACTCCGGCAAAGAGGGGAACCATCCGTAATGCTCGCTCGCTGCCGCCCATGACAATTCCGGGCGCAGCGATGACGTTCATCCCGACAGGTACATAGACGTAACGCTTGCCGTCTCGATGCACGAGCTCGCGCGTGTCGGTAGCGTAACGGGCCTCGTCATGACCGAGCGGCGGCGCAGCAGCCCAGCGAAGCCCGGCATTCGCCAACCACACACAGATGCCGCCAATGAAAACGAACTTTGCTAGGCTACGCACGACGACTCAGTAGTAAACCGCGACGAGACAAACGCGGCGACACGCGGCGCGGATTCGCGTACGGAAGCTCCTCAGTTGCAACCCGTGATGGCTGGTGGGCAATCGTCCGAGACGGGCGCCGGGCACCCTGGGGCTCACCATGGACAGCTCCGGGCTTGGGCATCACCGTGAAGCATTGTAGAGTCGGAGCACCTCTGGCGCCGTCAGCTTCCGCGAGAATATCGCGACCTCATCGATATAGCCGTTGAAGAAACTCTCGTCATTGGCGAGTGTTCCGATTCGCAACAAGGCCTCACTGCTGAGCGGATTGATGTTCCAGCAGATATTGGTATCCGGCGGGTTGCAAGGAGCACTCCTGTGAGGATAGGCCAATCGATGCGGATTTCGGTGCGGCGAACGCCGGCTGGGCTTGGCCAGAACCGAACCGGCTGGGCCGAAGGCTTGGAAGGAGTGTGAGCGAGCGGACACTTCTCGAGCCTCCCAACC
>JALZOI010001010.1 GCA_030857245.1 Myxococcota bacterium | reverse complement strand
CGCTCGAGCCGGCGCTGCAGCTCGATGCCACCGAGCGGCAACGGCAGCCCGAGCTTCTGGAGATCGGCGAGCTCGACCGAGACGACGAGGCCCGAGTTCGCGTACGGCGAGTCGCGGCGCGACAGGCTCATGCCGTTGACGACGACGCCGTCCGGCTCGGTCGCCGCCGGCACGATCCAGCCGCCCGGGCACATGCAGAACGAGAACGCGCCGCGGCCATCGGAGGGCGTGAAGGCGAGCCGGTAGGCGGCGGCCGGCAGCTTCGCGTGCCCGGCCGCGCGGCCATACTGGATGCCGTCGATCAGCGGCTGTGGGTGCTCGATCCGCACGCCCATCGCGAACGGCTTGGCCTCGAGCTGCACGCCCGCGCGGATCGCGACCTCGTGGACGTCGCGCGCCGAGTGCCCGGTCGCGAACACGACGGCGCGGCCGATCAGCTCGCCCCCGTCGGCGAGTCGCACGCCGATCGCGCGGCCGTCGCGGACGACGAGCTCGGTGACGCGCGCGCCGAACCGGATCTCCGAGCCGACGCTCTCGAGCCGCTCGCGCAGCGCCGTGATCACCTTCGGCAGCTTGTTGGAGCCGATGTGCGGCCGCGCGTCCACGAGGATCTGGGACGGCGCGCCGTGCAGCGCGAGGATCTCGATGACGTCGCGCACGTCGCCCCGCTTGTGCGAGCGGGTGTAGAGCTTGCCGTCGGAGTACGTCCCGGCGCCGCCCTCGCCGTAGCAGTAGTTGCTGTCCTCATCGACGCGGCCATGCTGCGTCAGGCCCTTGAGATCGCGGCGGCGAGCCTGCACGGGCTTGCCGCGATCGAGCACGATCGCCTGCACGCCGGCACGTGCCAGCTCGTACGCGCAGAACAGTCCCGCCGGCCCCGCACCGACGACGATCACCGGCGGGCCCGCGACCTCGCGAGGTGCCGCGCCGCCGAGCGGGGCCTCCGGCTGCACGGTGCCGACGACGAGGTGGAAGCGGATCCGGCCGCGGCGCGCGTCGATCGAGCGCTTGCGCAGCTCGAGGGGCGGCAGCTCCGAGACGGGGACCTCGAGCAGGGCCGCGAGGCGCTTCGCGATCGAGACGGGATCGTCCGGATCGTCGAGGCCGATCTCCACGCTGTAGTCGCGGTCAGGATCGAGCTGCATGCGAACGCGTCGACTATGGCACGTCGCCGTACTAGGTTCGCGCCATGCGCAGGATCCTCGTAGTCGTCTCGGTGCTCGCGGTCAGCGGTTGCGGCAGCAAGAAGGAAGGTGGTGCCGCAGCCGGCTCCGGTGCACCGACGGTGGTCGCGCCCGCGCCGGTGACGTGCCCGCCCGGCAACGTCGTCCAGGACGGCGCGTGCGTCGCCGTGGTCACCCCCGAAACGATCGCAGTCGTCACCCAGCAGCAGACGCGCCTCGACGACCTCGCGAAGCTCCTCGATCAGGTCGAGGTGGTGGCCGCACCCGTCGAGTTGCTCGACGGGTTTCGCCAGCTGCCCCAGTGGGCCGCGATGGCCGAGAAGTCGGCCAAGCTCCGCGTCGCCGAGACCGTCGTCGTCACGCTGAACGACGCGGTCAAGAAGTTGCGCGAGCTCAAGGGGAGCCTCGGCGAGGCGTCGGTCCGGCTCGGCAACCTCAAGGGCGAGCTCGACGCGGTGATGACGAGCACCGGCGCCGCGCGGCAGCTCGAGGACGTCCGTACGAAGGTCTCGAGCGAGCTCCGCGGGGCGCTCGAGCCGCTCGCGATCCAGGTCCAGGACACGATCCAGAACGCGCTCACCCCGCTCGCCACGCAGCTCTCCGACATGGGTGACCTCGTGCTCGGCGCGTGCGCGATGGCGAAGCTGTCGGGCGGCGGCGATCAGATGAAGACGATGTGTGACACGGCGAAGGTCGCGTTCGCGAATGCGACGGCGTTCGTCACCGACTTCAAGGAGCGTCCGGCGGCGCTCTACAACGAGATCTCGACGACGCTCGAGACCGAGCTGGCGCAGCTCGTCGATGCGGCGGCGCGCACCGCGATCGATACCGCGCAGACCCAGATCTCGGCCGCGCTGAACCTGCCGCCAGCGACGAACGCGGGCGTGGCGGGCTCGGCAGCGGTCCCGATGGTGAGCAGCGACGCGGGGCCGGCGGGCGGCCCGGCAGCGGCGGTCGGGCGCTGAT
>JALZOI010001009.1 GCA_030857245.1 Myxococcota bacterium | reverse complement strand
CCTTCGGGAGCTGGTCGTCGATCAGCGCGGCGATCCGCGCGAGCTCGCGGAGCGGCGCGCCCTTGGACTTGAGATCGATGATGAGCTGCTTCGCCTGCTCCTTGTCCTTCGCCGTCGAGCCCTTGCGGGTGATCAGCGCCTCGGCGAGCGTGAGCTGCACGCTGGTCGTCACCGCCGCGCTCTCCTGGAGGATCGGCTCGAGCAGCGTCAGCGCGCGCTCGGGCTCCTTGTTGCGGAGCACGACCCGCGCCTGGAGCGCCAGCGTCGGGAAGTACCCGGAGTTCGCCTTGAGCGCCTCGTCGAGGTGCTTGCCCGCGCCCGCGATGTCGTTCTCCGCGAGGGCGATCTCGGCGAGGGCCGTGCGCGTGCGGTACGCGAGCGGGTTCGGCGAGGTCTCGGAGACATCGGTGATCGCGGTGGTCAGCGGCTCCTTCGCCTTCGTGGTGTCTCCGAGCGCCAGCCAGGCCACGCCCAGCGCGTGCCGGCCGAGCTTGCTGTTCGCCTTGCGCGCGAGCCGCTCGAGCGCGTCGGCGGCCTCGCCGCGCTCCTTGTCGGACGTCGCGAGCATCCGCGCGTGCTCGCGGAGGATCTGCGCCTCGACGTTCTGGGACGCGACCTTGATGGCTTCCTCGATCTCGCCCTGCGCTTCCTTCGCCTTGGTGAGGTCGAGCAAGGCATACGTGCGGATGATGCGCGGCCGCACGCCGTCGATCTTCATCGCGAGCTCGAGCGCCTTCTCGGGCAGGCCCGAGGCGAGCAGCAGCCCCGCATCGACGAGCTGGACGGTCGGATCCGCCTCGGGGTTCGTGCTGTACCAGACGCACTTGCCGCGCGCGCTGGCCGCACTCGCGAGATCGCCGAGCACGTAGTGAGCCCACGCGACGCGCGCCCAGAACCGCGGCTCGCCCGGCGGCTTGCCCGCGGTCGCCTTCGTCACGGCCTCGAGCGCCTTCGGGTAGTCCTCGATGCTGATGTTCGCGAGCGCGAGTGCGAGCCAGCGGTACGCGACCGTGCGCGGCGGGAGCTTGGTGACGACGAACTTGTCGTTGAGCTCGCCGATCGCCTCGTCGGTCTCGTACGACGCCTCGGCGCGGCCGAGCGAGCGACCGAGCACCGCGAGCGGATGGTCCTTCGACTTCTGTCCGGCCAGCTTGTAGAGCGCGAGGGCGTCATCGAGGTTGCCGTCGTCGACGCTGAGGTCCGCTTGATCGATGATCGCGACGGCGAGGCCCTGCTCGCCATCACCGGCGGTCTTGAACGCCGCCCGCGCGGCCTTGCGCTCGCCGGCCGCGAGCAACGCCCGCCCCTTGAGCCAGCGCGCCCAGCGATCCTCCGGCTGCTTGACGAGGTGCTCGTCGAGCATCTTCTGGACCTCACCGAGCGTCTGCGCGGCGTTGCGGGGCTCGAGCTTGTGGAGCCGTGACAGCTCGAGGGCCGCCTTGCCGATCATGAGCTCGCGCGAGCCCGGCTCGCCGACCTCGATGTCCTTGACGACGGACTTGTACGCGCGGTCGACCTCGTCGGTCGGCGTGCCGTAGAGCAGCGACGCGAGGCCGCCGGTCTCGACGGTGTACGCGAACGTCAGCGCGTTCTGGTTGTCCTTCTCGAGCGCATCGGTGAGCTTCGCGAGGCTGTCCGTCAGGCCGTCGAACGTGGCCTCGCCGAGCGCCTGCTTCGACTCCTTCTGGAGCCGCGCGACGGCCTCGCCCTGTTGCTGCTCGGTCCACCAGTACCAGGTCCCGCCGCCGCCGATGCCGAGCACGAGCACGACGAACAGGAAGATGAAGGCGCGACGCGTCGAGCGACCCCACCGACGATCCGGCCGGAGGTCGAAGTTCTCGTCGGGCACGCGGACACCGGCGACGTCGAGCAGGCCGCCGGTCAGCAGATCGTTGAGGTAGGTCTCGCCGACGGCGGCGGACTGGCGCAGCGACGCGGCGGCGGCGTTCTGCACCTTGACGCCCGCGATCCGCGGCCGGATGCCCTCGACGCTCATCGGCGGCGGTGCGGTCTGCTTCGGCATCCGCGATGCCGGTGCCGGATCGTAGGCCTCGGGGCGCGGCGCGTACGCGGGTGCCGCCTCGATCGCCATCGTCGGCATCGCCGGCGAGGCCGCGGGCACCATCGGCGGGCGCGGAGGAGCCACGGGCGGCGG
>JALZOI010000387.1 GCA_030857245.1 Myxococcota bacterium | reverse complement strand
CCGCGAGCGCGAGCGCGAGCGCGAGCCCGCCGCCGGCGCGGCTCACGGCGACTCGGCCAGCTCGCGCGCGAGCCGGCTGACGTCGGCGCGGTCGAGGCCGGCATGGAAGATCTGCTCGAGCTGCAGCCGGTCACTCGACACCAGCTCCGACGCGCCGAGGCGCACGGTGCCATCGGTGTCGATCGTGAGCTCGACGAGCACGAGCACGTCGCCCGCGGGCGCCTCCGGGAGATCGACGACGGCGTAGCGTCCGAGGTGGCGGTTCTTCGCCGGCTCGGGTGACTCGCCCTCCCAGACATCGAACTCGATCCGCGCCTGATGATCCTGCCGGGTCGCGAACACGCGGTGCTCGCGCGTCGGCACGACCGCGCTCTGCGCGATCACCGGCTCGCAGTCGCCGCCGCTCGACGAGATCGACAGCCCGCGGGCCGCGACGTCGATCAGCAGCACGCCCTCGATCGTGCCCTCGAGCCGCGCGACCTCGAGCGCGGCGCCGATCGAGACGACCTCCTCGGGATTCTCGATCGCGCTCGGCTCGCGCCCGGTGACGCGCGCGATCTCGCGACGCACGGCGGGCATCCTCGTCATGCCGCCGACCAGCAGGACCTCCTGGACGTCATCGCGGTTGCGGCCCGCGCGGAGCAGCGCCTCGCGGATCGGGCTCTCGAGCCGGCGGACCAGCGGCGCGGCCCACAGCTCGAGCTCGTCGCGGCGGATCGGGCGACTGTACTCGACGCCCTTGCCCGACGGCAGCTGCGCGAGCTCGGCCACGTGGAGCGTGGAGGTGCCGCTCCCCGAGAGCTCGTGCTTCGCGCGCTGCGCGGCGAGCCGCAGCCGCTCGATGGCGACCGCATCCGTCGAGATGTCCATGCCGCGGGTCTGCCGGACCGCGCGCACGAGGTTCTCGACCATCACGCGATCGACATCGTCGCCGCCGAGGAAGGGGTCCCCGGTCGTCGCCAGCACCTCGAAGATGCCGCCCGCGATGTCGACCGCGGCGACATCGAAGGTGCCGCCGCCCAGATCGCACACCAGGTACCGCCCGCTCGCGCTGCGATGCGCGCCGTGACCGAGCGCGGCGGCCGTCGGCTCGCTGAGCAGGCGCAGCACCGTGAGCCCGGCGATCTGCGCGGCGTCCTTCGTGGCCTGGCGCTGCGCGGCGTCGTACCACGCGGGGATCGTGATCACGGCGCGCGTCACCGGCTCGCGGTAGTGCGCCTCGGCCATCCGCCGCAGCTCGCGGAGGATCAGCGCGCAGACCTCCTCGGGCGAGACCGCGCGACCCGGCGTGAGCTGGATCCAGGTGTCGCCGTTCGGCGCCTCGGTGAGGTCGTACGGCAGGATCCGCGCGAGCTGCTTGATCTCGGGATGATCGAAGCGCCGGCCGAGCAGGCGCTTCGCGCCGTAGATCGTCACGTCGGGCGAGAAGTCCAGACCATCGCGCGCGCGCTCGCCGACCACCGGGCCCTCGGGCGTGAACCACACGATCGAGGGCAGCATCGTCGACCCCTCCGGCGTCGTCAGGATGCGCGGCGCACCGTCGCTGTCGATCACCGCGACGACCGAGTTGGACGTCCCGAGATCGATGCCGACGGCGCGCCCGGGCCTCACTGGAAGAGCCCCCGGACGTCGACGGTGCGAACCTCGCCGTGCTGGCGCAGGTGGTCGAGGATCACCGCCGCCTCGCGGCACTGATCATGGTGTGCGAGCGCGGTCTCGAGCTGCGAGGTCGCGAGCATCACCTCGCCCTTGGCGAGCGCGCCGAGCGCGGAGGCGACGTAGTACAGCGAGCGCAGCGGCCGGCTCCGCGGATACACGCAGAGCGCCGCGGCGAGCACCTCCTGCGCGTTGGCGGCGTCGCCTTCGCTCAGCATCGCGCGCGCGCGCGACTCGAAGGCATCGCCGCCGTGGGTGCTCGCGAACGGCGGGGTCGGTGCGATCGACGGCGGCGACGGGGGAGCGGGGAGCGTGCTCGGTCGGGAGATCCCCGGGTTCGTCCCCGGCGCCTTGCCGCGCATCGGCGTGCCGTCGATGCTCGACAGGTCCTCGAAGCCGACGAGCCAGCCCGCCGGCGGATGGAGCGCCGAGCCCGCCGCGGTGGCCTGCCCTTCGGCGACCAGCGCCGAGCGCAGGCGGTCGTAGGCGCGGTTGCACAGGATCGTGAGCTCCTCGGCGAGGTGCGTGATCGCGGGTGCGTGATGGCGCGCGACGAGGTCCGGGTGGTGACGGCGCACGAGCGCCATCCAGCCGTCGCGGACCGCCGCCGGCTCCGCATCCTGGGCGACCCCGAGCACCTCGTGGACCGCGAGCTGGCGCATGCGCTTGAGCTCGGCCGTGAGCTGCTGGAAGAGCTGGCGCTCGTCGCTCGTCGCGCCGGGATCGGGCACCGGCGTGTGGATGCGGGCGCGCGGTGCCGGCGGTGGCGGCGGCGACGCGGCCGGCGGGGCCTCGATGCCGGCGGCCATCGCCTTCAGGCGATCGAGCACGTCCTCGGTGAACCCGACGAGCTCGACCTCGATCCACGTCTTGTCGTCGCCTTCGACGGGCGACGCCTTGAGGACGGTGCCGTCGATCGCGATCACGACCTGGTTCGGCAGCTCGAGGCCGAGCGTGACCTGCTGGCCCGTCTGCGTCTGGAACGGCACCTTCATCGACAGCAGCCTGCCGCGGCGGAGCTTGCGCGTATGGAACGCCTCGACCTGCTCCCACGTCGCGCACCGCACGTGCAGCGTCCGGCTGGGCGCCATCACCGCCCCTGCTTCGACTTCTTGGCGGCGCGTCCCGTGCCGCTGCCGGCCGCGCTGCCGATCGCGCTGCCGGTCGCGGCGTCGGGATCGGGCTCGAGGGTGACGGCCTTCTCGAGCACCGGCTTCTTCCTGGCCGCGTTGATGGGCAGGTTCGGATCGCCGCCGTCGCGCCAGTCGTCGGGTGCGACCGCGACGTACGCCGGCCGGAAGCCGTCCTTGATCACGCGCAGCTCGTATCCGAGGCCGGCCTGGATCCCGGCGAGCTCGACCTGATCGGTCATCCCGACGAACAGCCAGACCTCGGCACCCGGCGGGGTGGTCTCGATGTGGAGCGGGCCGCGCCCCGGCGTGAAGCCGGTCGCAGCCGGCGGCTTCGCGGGCATCGCCGGCAGCCGGGTCGCCAGCGGCTTGCCGGTCTTCGCATCCTTCGCGGTCGGTTGCAGGGCGACGACGACCTTCGCCTTGCGCGCGGTCGACTCGCCCTCCCAGTGGCTCGCGATCACCTGGGTGTCGACGGCCTGGAAGCCGTCGATGCCGTCGACCCGGAGCTCGTGCATCATGCTCGACGACAGCGCGAGCGACGCGAGCGGGGTGCGCCCGAGCTTGAGCCACACGCCGGCCTGCGACGGCGTCGAGCGCACCCGGATCGCGCCGGGATCGGGGAGCTCGCCGGAGAGCTTCCTCGAGAGCTCGTCGGCCGTGCGCTGGGCCTCGTCGCGGACGAGCGCCTGCTTCGCCTTCTGCTCCTGCTGGTTCTTGTAGATCAGGTAGAAGCCCACCGCGCCGCCTCCGACGAGCAGCAGCGACACCAGCCCGACCGCGCGGCTCTTGAGGCGCGGCGGCCGGACGTCGAAGTCGGGCATCGCGTCGAGCACGACCGGGCGTACCGGCAGCGGCGTCGCGTCGCGCCGCGCGGCCGCATCGTTGTTGGTCTCGACGCGGCGGGCGGCGGCCTCGGCGCGGGTGGCCGCGAGCTCGAGCTTGTCGGCGGCAGCGACAGCCTGCTCGGCGGCGCTCGAGACCCGCTGCACCGGACCGTCGAGGTCGAGCAGCGCATCCATCGCGGCCGACTCGTCCGTGCTGTTCGGCCGCCGGTGCGACAGCGAGCGCGGGGACTCGCGGCGACCGTAGCTGGGCGCGGGAGCCGCGTCCTCGTCGAGATCGTCGAGATCGTCGAGCGATGGGACCCGCGGCTTGGCCTGCACGATCGCCTCGCGCTTGCGCGGGTCGTGCGAGATCAGCTCGCTGATCGGATCGCGCTTGAAGCGATCCATGTCCTCGACCACCGTGTGTTCGCGCGCGTCGTCGAGATCGGCGAGCAGCGCATCGAGCTTGTTGGTCGTGCCGGTCGGCGTGTGCTGGTGACGGATCGCGACCGCCTCGGCACGGATGTCCATGCTCGGACGGATCGGCGAGGCCTGCACGGTGCCGAGCGACGGCCCGAGCGACGCGAGCAGATCCTCGGTCGCGTCGTCGATGTTGGTGTCGGTCTCCGAGAGCCCGGCGGCCTTGATCACCTCGCCGCGCGCGGCGATCTCCCAGCGATCGTCCTCGAAGGCCTCGAGCAGGTTCTCGAGCAGATCACGCGCGCTGCGATAGCGCCGGTTGCTGTCGGTGTCGAGCGCGCGCTGCACGAGCCGCTCGACGGCGGGCGTGACGTGGAGCGTGCCCGGCGGCGCCTCGCCCGACAGCATCGTGAACATCAGCGCGCCCACGGCGAACACGTCGCACGCCGGCGTCGGGTCCTCGCCGACGACGAGCTCGGGCGCGAGGTAGCCCGCCAGCCCGCGCCACAGCGCCGAGTCGGCGCCCTGGGCGACCGCGGTGGTCAGCGCGCGGCCGACGACGAAGTCGCCGAGGCGCACGCCGCCATCCTCGTCGACGAGCACGCTGCGCGGATGCACGGCACCGTGGACCACGCCGGCATCGTGCGAGGCCGCGAGCGCCTCGACCACGCTCTTGCCGATCGCCGCCGCCACGGGCAGCGACAGCTTGCCGCCCTGCGCGCGATTCGCGCGGGCCGACGAGATCAGGTCCTGCACCGTGACGTAGCGACCCACGCCGCGGGTCACGACCACGACGTCGGCGCCGTTCGACTCCACGCCGAAAGTCGGGACGATGCACGCGTGATCGAGCGACGTCGCGGTCGCGACGCCGTGCGGCTCGGTCAGCGCGGCGCGGAACGCGTCATCCGCCAGCATCCGCGGATCGACCCAGAGGGCGCGCAGGTTGCGCTGCCCACTGAACTGCGCGCGATGGATCGCGCCGTACATGGTCACGGCGAGGCGCTCGCTCAGCACGACGCCGGCGATGATCTGCTCGGCCGCTTGGCCACCCACGCCTCGACGATAGCACTGGAAGCTGGGCCAGCTCACCCACCGAGCAGGGTGAAGTGCAGCTGCACCCACGGCTCGGCAACCAGGTAGAACACGGCCGCCATCGCGAGGAACGGGCCGAACGGCAGCTCGGTGCGCATCAGCGAGGGGTCGATAGATTCGGACGTCTCGTCGGTTTCGGCGGTCGGCGGTGGACGTGGGTCGGCGTCTGCACCCTCGGTCGCGCGGTCGGCTGCACCTTCGTCGACACCCTCGTCCGCGCGCCGGCGCGCGAGCACGAGCGCCATGATCCCGAGGACGGAGCCGATCACCGAGCCGCCGAACAGCGCGACCACGACGCCGCGCCAGCCGAGCAGCGCGCCGATGACGGCCAGCAGCATGCTGTCGCCGAGGCCGAGCCCCTCGCGCCCGGTGACCCGGTAATAGATCTCGCCGATCGCCCACGGCACGCCGTAGCCGACCGCGGCGCCGACGAGCCCCTCCCACCACAGCCGCTCGGGCAGCACGAGGCCGAGCACGTAGAACGCGATGATCGACGGGATCGTGACCTTGTTGAGGATCAGCTTGTGATCGAGATCGATGAACGTGATCACGACCATGACGAAGCAGAACGCGGCGTAGATGACGAACCGGAGCAGCCGGGTGTCGAGCGGCTCGAACAGCGCACCCCCGACCACGGCCGCCCACCAGGCCACGCCGAACAGCGCCGCGGTCGCCGCCTCGACGATCAGGTAGCGCGCCGAGAACGGAGCCTGGCAGCGCCGGCACTTACCGCGCAGCCACAGCCAGCTCAGCAGCGGGACGTTGTCGTACCAGGCGATCGGCTGCAGGCAGGCGCCGCAGTGCGACGGCGGCTTGATGACCGAGCGGCCCTCCGGGAACGCATCGGTCGGCGGCCAGCGGTAGATGCAGACGTTCGCGAAGCTGCCCCACAGCAGGCCCAGCAGGATCGCGAAGCCGTACGCGACGGGCGTGGTCGTGAGGGGTTCGAGCTGCTCGAGCACGCGCGCCTGGTAGTATTCATCAGTTGACCCCGCTCGTCGAGAAAGCTAAGAACCAAGCGATGATCCGCGCCGCGTTGCTCGCACCTGCCGTCGTGGCATGCGGCCTGGTGGCGTGCGGGCTCGGGGCCTGCGGACGGTCACAAGGGGTGTCCGATCAACAGCTCGGTTCCCTCGTGGTCGAGCCGAAGTCATCCGACGCGGCCATCGATCTCGACCGCGCCGGGCGCGAACCGGCCGAGCTGGGACGCGCGCTGGCGCGGCCCTACACCAAGGTCATCGGCGCGCTCGGCCTCCACACCGTGGCGGTCAACACCGCGACCGTGATCGAGGAGGCCGGCCAGCCGGTCAGCGAGCTCACCGATCACACCACGATCGAGAACGCCGAGGGCGGCGGCTATCGTGCCGTCTACACGAACTCCGCGGACTATGGGCGCGAGACGCTGTACCTGCCCGCCGCGCCGGCCGCCGAGCCCGCTGCGAAGGCCCGCGCCGCCAGCGGCATGCTCTACCTCCGCCCGCGTTACCAGCGCTGGCATGGCCGCCCGCCCGAGGCGCCCGAGGAGCCGCTGGTGCTGCGCGATGCGTACTACGGCGCGATCGCCGCGACCTGGGAGCTGATCGCGCACGCGGCCGAGCTCACCGATCGCGGTGCCGTGGAGGTCGGCGGCCGTGCCGGCCGCAAGATCGAGATCAAGCTGGCGCCGGGCGCCGCGAAGCCGCCGCGCGAGACGCTGACCCAGCGCGCGTGGCGCGAGGGTCGCAGCGTCGAGGCGTTGACCGGGGAGGTCGTGCTCGATGCCGAGCATGGCGCCCCGCTCGGGCTCACGATCGCGGCGACGATCGGGTTCTCGCGCGAGGGGCGCAGCTTCCTCATGAAGGTGAAGCTCGACAGCACGACCTCGGGCATCGGCGCGCCGGTCGCGCTCGCGGCCCCGCCGGCGGCCGAGGTCGTGGCGACGCCGGGCCGGTTGCGCGAGGTCGACGACCGCGACTTCCTGCTGCAGGGCATGGCCC
>JALZOI010000386.1 GCA_030857245.1 Myxococcota bacterium | reverse complement strand
CCGTCGCGCCGTCGCGCCGTCGCCGTCGCGCCGCCCTTGCTGTCACGCACGCTACGAACAGACAGCATCCGGACACCGCGTTCCGGAGTCCGAGATCAGGCGTCGCGGCGTTCTGTCCGGCTGTCCGACGTTGCGTTAGTGGAGGGCGTCCCCTTTTGCGGTGGAGAGATCTCGCGGACTTCAGTGCCGCGACGTTGCGTTAGTGGAGGGCGTCCCCTCGCGCTTGCGCGGCGCGAGCGTGCCGGGATGTCGGGGCTCGGGGCGCATCGCCGTCGTGATGTGCGCGGGTCGTCGCGCGTTACGGATTGCCGCGCGGGACCTTCACCGGGCGTGCGGGTCGTCGCGCCGGGTGGCGATCCCCCTGACGCGCCGGTCAGGCCAGCACCGGAGAAGCCCGCTCGCCGTCGAGCTCACGGGCTCCGAAGGCGCGACCGGCGCGGATCTGCTCACCGCGGAGAACAAGCCGCTGCTCCGAGCGGTCCTCCAGTATCACGTGCTGACGAGCGAGGTGACCTCCGGTGCGATCCCGTTCGGCAAGCCGATCACCAGCGCGGAGGGCAGCGTCTTCAAGATCGAGAGCGGATCGCCCCGGTGATCACCGACGGCCGGAACCGGACCGCGCGGATCACCGCCACGGACATCCAGGCCACCAATGGCGTGGTCCACGTCATCGATCGCGTGATCCTGCCCGCCGACAAGACCATCGTGCAGACCGCGCAGGCGCTCGCGGCCGGCAGCTCCCCCGAGTTCACGCTCCTCGTCGAGGCGATCGTCGCTGCGGACCTCGCGGGCACGCTCAGCGGGCCCGGGCCGTTCACGGTGTTCGCGCCCACCGACGCGGCGTTCGCGGCGCTCCTCACCGAGCTCGGCGCGACGAAGGAGCAGCTGCTGAGCAACCGGGCGCTGCTCACGAAGGTGCTGACCTACCACGTCGTGCCGGGGCGCGTGTTCGCCGCGGACGTGCCCGTGGGCTCGCCGGTGACCACCGTCGAGACCGGGACGCTGACCGTCGATGCCTCGCTCTCGATCACCGACGAGCGCGCCCGCACCTCGAACATCGCGGCCACCGACATCCTCGCGACCAACGGCGTCATCCACGTGATCGACAACGTGCTGCTGCCCGCCGAGTGATCCCAGCCGGGCCGCCGCTCAGTCGGTCCCGAGCTCGTCATCGAGCGCGGTCCAGTCGATGGACTCGCGCAGCAGCTCGATCGCCGCGAGCAGCCGATCGCGCGCCTCGCGGCGACTGGTGCCCGGTGGCGGATCACCGGGGAGCGTCACGATCGTCCGGAGCCGCGCGGCGGCGACGGCCTGATCGTTCGCGTCGAGCAGGAAGCTCAGTGCGGCCGCGACCTCCGCGATCGTCGCGGCATCGAACGCGCGGCGCAGCGCCTCGATCAGCACGTACGCGGCGCGTTTCGGACTGCCGAGGTCATCGTAGCGTTCGGCGGCGCGCAGCAGCGTGCGGGTGCGGACGCCGGGCACGCGCATCAGCACGGGTGCCAGCGGCGCGGCGAGCTCGGGCTGCGCGGCGTTCGAGATCTCGTATGCGAGCTGGACGCCGAGCTCGTCGATCTCGGTCGCGAGCGCGAGCAGCTCGGCCGGCTCGTCCAGCGTCGCGATCCGATCCTCGAGGCTGGTGAGCGTGGCGGCCTGGTTGGGCACACTGACATCTTCGACGCGCGGCATACGACAAGGGTGCGCGATGTAGGTGGCGCCGTCCATGGCCGCCGAACGCGCGGTTCACAGTCAGCGTAGGTGGCGTGGATTGTTCGCGTTCGGTGGGCTCGCGTGTCGCGTCGTACACGAACCACGTGCGGAGGAGCGAGCGTCCTGACAGCGCTTGCCAGTCCACCGGGTCGCCTTGCGGGGTTTGTACGTTGAGCTGCGTGCGCGCCGCTTGGTAGGGTGCTCTCCAGGGTGACGCGCTTTCCGCGCGTATCGACGGCTCATGCCGATCGGCTCCACCCGCGCCTCGAGCGCGGTCTGGATCCGTTCGTCGTGAGCACTACCGAGGAGAACGCATGAACCGGATACTTCTACTCGCGACGCTATCGCTCGCCGCGGCCGCCGCCTGCGGGCGCGACACGGGCGTCGAGCCTGCAAGCGCGACGGACCGCTTCCCGCGGCTGTCGCACGCGCAATGGGAGAGCACGGTTCTGGATCTGTTCAAGCTGCCCACCGAGTCGGGCCTGTCGGCGTCGTTCGCGCCCGATCCGCAGCTCGGCCGCTTCGACAACAACGTCGCGCGCCTCGGGCTGACCGGCGGCCTGTGGCAGGATTACCAGCGCGCGGCCGAGGCGATCGCCGAGCGCGTCGTCAGTGATCCCGCGCTGCTCGCGACGGTGGTGTCGGATCCCGCAACGGCGGAGCCGAGCGACGTGGTCGCCGCGTTCGGGCTCCGCGCGTTTCGCCGCCCGCTGCGCGACGCCGAGCTCGCCCGCTACGTCTCGCTGTTCGAGAGTGCCGGGCCGGTGTTCCCGCAGCACGACGCCCTCACCGCCGGCGTGCGGCTGATGATCCAGGGGATGCTGCAATCGCCGTTCTTCCTCTATCGCACCGAGCTCAGCGACGCGGTCGCCGAGGGCGCGATGCCGCTCAGCGGGTACGAGGTCGCGGCGCGCCTGTCGTACCTGTTCTGGAACTCGATGCCCGACGACGCGCTGTTCGCGGCCGCGAAGGCGGGCGAGCTCGACGACGCCGACGGCGTCCGCCTCCACGCGAGCCGGATGTTCGATGACGAGCGCACCCGCGCGCAGTTCCGCCGCTTCCACTACCAGGCGTTCTCGGTCGCCGAGTACGCCGACATCGACAAGAGCACCACGATCTTCCCGGGCTGGCGCCGCGAGATCGGGCCGATGATGCAGGAAGAGGTGCTGCGCTTCCTCGACAGCGTGGTCACCAACGACGGCGGCGTCGCCGACGTGCTGACGTCGACCAAGGCATTCGTCAACGCCGACCTCGCGAAGATCTACGGTGTGGCCGGCAGCTTCGGCGCCGACTACCAGGAGGTCGAGCTCGACCCGACCTCGCGCGCCGGCCTGCTGACCCGCGCGGGCTTCCTCGCCCGCAACGCGACGCTCGACGAGCCCGACCCGATCCATCGCGGCGTGTTCGTGAACCTCAACGTGCTCTGCCGCCCGATCTCGGCGCCGCCGAACATCCCGCCGGAGCTCGAGCGCACGGGTGACACCAACCGCGAGCGCGTCGACAGCATCACCGGCCAGGGCACCTGCGGCGAGGGCTGCCACTACACGACGATCAATCCGATCGGGTTCGCGTTCGAGGGCTACGACGCCGTCGGTGCGCAGCGCGCGACCGACCGTGGGTTCCCGATCGACACCGCGGCGACCTACAGCTTCCCCGATGGCCGCGCGATCTCGTACGGCAACGCCGTCGACCTCTCGCAGCAGCTCGCCTCGGCCCCCGAGGTCCACGGCTGCTACACGTCGCACCTGCTCGAGTTCATGCTCGGCCGCGACCTGCTGCCGACCGATCGCACCGTCCGCAACCGCCTCACCGAGCAGTCGCTCGTCGACCGGCTCCCGATCAAGGAGCTCGTGCTCTCGGTGGTCTCGAGCAACACGTTCCGGGTGCGCAGCACCAACCTGAGGAGCCAGCCGTGATCAACCGACGCAACTTCTTGCGGGGCCTCGGCGGCGCCACCGTGGCGCTGCCGTTTCTCGAGAGCGTGAGCTGGCTCGGCGGCGGCAAGGCCACCGCGGCCGTGCCGGGCAAGCGCATCTACTCGATGTTCATCCGCCAGGGCAACGGCGTGCAGCAGGCCGGCTACGGGTCGGAGCCGGAGCGGTTCTGGCCTCGCACGCTCGGACCGCTGACGCGCGACAACCTCGCGACCGTCAACGCCGATCGCACGCTGTCGATCCTCGCCGATCACGCCGACAAGCTGACGCTCGTCCGCGGCACCCGCTTCGGGTTCCCGGGCAACGGCTGCGGCCACTCCGGTGGGCTCAACCAGTGCCTCACCGCCGCCAAGGTCAGCGGCGAGGGCAAGGACACGCTCGCCACCGGTCCGTCGGTGGACTGGTTCATCGCCGGCAAGGTCAACACGCCGGGCGTCGAGCCGCTCACGCTGATGTCGGGGCCGCAGGCCGCGTACATCGCGCACGGCCTGTCGTACAGCGGGCCTGGCCAGCTGCGCGGCGCGCGCAACAACCCGTTCGCGGTGTACGGCACCCTGACGGGCCTGAGCGGCACGCCCGAGGTGATCCAGCAGATCGCCACGCGCCGCCGCAGCGTCAACGATCTCGTCCGCACCGAGATGTCGGAGCTGCTCGGCAAGCCGGACCTGTCGTCGACGGACCGCCAGCGCCTCGACATGCACTTCCAGGCGATCCGCGACCTCGAGGTCGGCATGGCGTGCACGCTGCCCACCGAGAAGGTGATGGCGATGCAGCAGATCCGGACCGTGTTCGAGGCCAACGAGCACCGCGTCAAGGTCGCGGACTTCATGCTCGAGCTCACCGCGCTCGCGTTCGCGTGCGATGCGACGCGCACCGGCACGCTACAGATCGGCACCGGCAACGACGGGACGCGCTACACCGTCGACGGCGTCCTCCAGAACACGTTCCACCGGATCTCGCACCGGATCGACAGCGACGGCGGCGAGGGCACTCCGATCCCGAACGCGGACGTGCTCCACCACGGCATCGACAAGATCTTCGCGGGCATCTTCAAGCGGTTCCTCGACCGGCTCGCCGCGTATCCCGGCCCGAACGGCGGCACGCTGCTCGACGACTCGGTGGTGCTGTGGACCAACGATCTATCCAACGGTCCGCCGCACTCGTACGCGAACGTCCCGCAGGTCCTCGCGGGCGGCGCGGGCGGGTACCTCAAGACCGGCCAGTACATCGATGCCGGCAACGTCACCCACAACAAGCTGCTCAACACGATCATCAACGCCGTCGGGATCCGGAACGCCGACGGCAGCACGTACGACAGCTTCGGTGACGCCGCGCTCCAGCGCGGGGTGATCAGCGCGATGATCCGCTGAGTCGTCCGGAGGGGACGCCCTCCACTAGGGAGTGTCCCTGAATCGGGTCATGTAGTTTCGATCGGTTGCGGCGCGTCACCGCCGGAAAGTGGCGGCCTGATCGCTGGCGTGATCGAACGTCGGCATGGCGACGCGAGCGTGGCTCAACGAGGAGCAATGGGCGCGGGTTGCAGGAGTGGCGGCACACCCTCGTCGGGGGCGACCTGGAACCGATGACCGGCGGTTCTTCGAGGCAGTCGTGTGGTAGCACGCACGACTTCCGCGCTCTCCTCGACACGATGGCGTGCCAGCCGGTGATTCCGTCCTCGACCTCGTGGATCGGCCCACCTCCTTACGACAAGGAGCTGTACAAGGCACGCGCCGAGGTCGAGTGCACGTTCAACCTACTCAAACAGGCACGACGCTTCGCGACTCGCTACGAGAAGACGCTGCGGAATTACGGTGCGGTCGTCGCCATCGGCTGCGCGCTGCTCTGGTTGCGAATCTAGGCACCGTCGAGGTTCTCGTGATCGTCGACGTGATCGCTCCCCCGTCACGGGCCCGATCACGGCCACGATCACGGTCACGACCAATCAGGGACAGGCCCTAACGCAACTTCGGACACGCCGAACATGCTCTGGCGCGCCCCCTGCGCGGGGTCGCTGCTAGCAGCGCCGTCGGGGGCGCGCTACGCTAGGGCGTGAAGCTGGCAGCGCTGGTCCTCGTCGCGCTCGCGATCCCGGCGTCCGCCGAGCCCGTGTACCGGTGTGACGCGACGATGCAGCTCAAGGGCTGGCTCCGGGTGCAGATCGATCCAGCCACGTTGCGCGGCACGATCGATCGCGTCACCACGGGCAAGGCGCTGCGGCGCGACCTCCGCGTCGTCGCATCGCGCGACGGTGACACCCTGACCCTGGTGTTCGCGCGCTATGGCCGGCACGACTCGACGAGCATCCGCGGCCGGCGCGGCCGGCGCCCGGCCGGCGAGAAGCTGACGGCCGGCAAGAGTGTCGTCGCCCGGCTGGTCGCGGTGGGCGGCGGCCGCGCGCGCCTCCACGTGGACGGTGCGGTCGACTTCCGGACCGAGAGCGACCTGGTCGTCACGGACGGCTACTCCGCCTGCAAGCCCTGAGGGGACGCCCTCCACTAGCTCAACTTCGGACAACCGGACACGCATCCGACGTGGGTCCGCGGACTTACGCGCGCGAAGTTGCGTTCGTGGAGGGCGTCCCCTCCGGCTTAGATCGCGGTCCGGCGTTCGGCGATCAGGCGGAGCAGGCGGTTGATCACGAGGTGGAGGACGACGTAGACGACGAAGGCCACCGCCAGCGAGGCGAGGACGGTGTGGCTCGGGGACTCGCGCGAGCCCGAGACGATGTTGCGGAACGGCGCGTAGAACGGGTCGCTGACGGCGACGATGAACTTCACGAAGCCGGCGCCGCTGCGCGCCGCGACGAGCGAGAGCAGGAAGCGGATCGCGAGCAGGGCGTAAAGCAGGAAGAAGGCGTAGTCGACGAACTGCGAGACCCGGGCGACCCCGCGGGTCCGCTGGATGGCGCGCTCCGAGCCGACGACCTCGTCGACGGCGTGCTGGCGGAAGGCCCCGGCGACCTCCTTGATCTGGGTGCCCCCGCCGGGCGGCGCCTGGTGGGCCTCCGCCGCGATCTCGGCGTTGACGTCGCCTTCGATCTGCGACTTGACGGACTCGTGTTGCTCGGCGCGGCGCGCGTCGTCGGTCTTCAGCTGGCTGGGCTCGCTCATCGCGCAGACGTGCTTCACGTGGCGGGCCACGCCACGGAGGCCGCGTGGAGGCGGGCACCATCGGCACCACGCACGACCGCCACGAACGGGGACTCCGCCACGTGCCCAGCGTGGCGCCATCGCTCGCCGCGCCGCATGTGGGCACGCGCCGCCGGTGTGCGGGGCAGACGCTGACCTCCGCCGCTTCGCCGTATACTCGGCGCCGATGTCGACGTGGAAGTCCGTCGCGCGCGAGCCGCTGGTCCACTTCGTCACGATCGGGATCCTCCTGTTCGCGGTCGATGCGTGGCGGTCGCCCGCCGCGGTCGAGCGCGGGCGGCCGGCTGGCGCGCAGCCGGGGTCCGGTTC
>JALZOI010000035.1 GCA_030857245.1 Myxococcota bacterium | reverse complement strand
CGCGCAGGTCGACAACGGCGGCCGCGCCAGTGCACGCGCGCTCCATCCCGAGCTCCAGCACGTGGACGTCGGCCAGCTCCTCCCCGCCAGTCCGCGCGGCTCCGACGGCTTCGAGGTGCTGCGCGTCGAGCCGCACCGCGTGCTCGTGCTCGGCGGCCTGTTCGAGCCGAGGCCAAGCAGCAGCGCCGCTTCATCAGCCGCTATCCGTGGCGACCTCCAGCCATCTGCGGGCGCGCGTCGGGCCGCGCGGTCACGATCGCGCAGCGGCACACCTCGACCGCGCGATCAGCCCGCGACCGACTGCTGCACGCCGAGCATCGCCGAGCGGAACGGCGCGTCGCCGTGGTCGTCGGTCGCCTCGGGCGTCGCGATCTCGGTCTCGATCACCACCGGTACGCGCAGCGAGTTGAGCACGAGGCAGTATTGCTTCGAGTCCTCGAGCGTGGCCTCGACCTTCGCGACGTCGCCCGTGATCGCCATATCGATGCTGAGCACGACCGACGTGAACATCAGGCCCTCGGGCGTGCGCTCGACGGTGCCGTTCACCGTGGCGTCCCACCGCACCAGCTCGATCCCATCGCGCGCCGCGAACGCCTCGAAGGTCGTCAGCATGCACGTGCCCAGCGAGGACAGCAGCAGGTGCTCGGGCGACCACGCGGCCGCGTCTCCGTCAAACTCGCTGGAGGGCCCACCGTGCAGCGAGACGCGCGGCGGTGCCTCGACCCTCGCGCGCGACGCGAACGTCCGACGAACCGAGGCGCTGTACTGATGAGGAAACGGAGCGGGCATGGGGAAGGGAACAGCACGAAGCGATCCAGGTCAGCGGAGGCGGACGCCGCGAAAGCTGTGCGGTTTTCGTGCGGACCTGTCACGCCGCACGGGGGACCGGGCGTGGGGCACTCCGCATCACGCAGGGTGGCGCGACGCGCCGGTGGGCGACGTCATCGTGCGGGTGTGCGGCGTCGCTCGCACCGCGTGGCACGTGAGCTGCAACCGATCCGATCATGCACCGGGACTATCAAAACCATGACGGTGGCTGGCTGCGGCGGACACTCGGGAAGCTGACCAGAGATGCCATTCGTAAGCTCTCGGTCGTGTCGAGGAGGCTCGGTTATCCGGCGCTAGCCACCGTGCCTGTCAGTGCTGCGATGCTGACTCGGCTCGACGTGGTTACACCGCAGCAGCCGCTCGAGGATGTCGCGCAGCTCTTCGTTGGTGGGCGCAACTCACAGCTCCCCGTGGTCGAGCACGGCCTTCCGGTGTCGGTGGTGACGCGCGACGACGTCGCGCGTGGCCTCGAGATCGGTGGTCCGCGCACGCCAGTGAGCGAGGCGCCTCAGCACCATGTGTTGACGGTGACGCCCTCCGATTCGCTCGCAGACGTCATGGAGCAGCTGCGCCTCGCGCCGGACTCCGTCGCCGTCGTGGTCGACCATGGCGCGCCCGTCGGGCTGCTCACGTTCGACGGGCTCGTCGCGTATCTGCGGGCCGAGAAGCCCGCGTAGTCCGCGCGCGTCGTGAGCGGGAGAGCTTGCCCGCCCAGCGCGCCAAGAGCGCCAAGGAAGGTTGAAGGACCAGGGGCGCACCCACCGACGTTTCTTCTCTTCGGATCCTTGGCGTCCCTTGGCGGCCTTGGCGGCCAATCTCCGGGGGCTCAGTCGCGCGGAGTCGGACCCCAGTCCACGCCGGTCGCCGATCCACTCCAGAGCTTGACGGCCTTGCCCATGCCGTCCGCGCTCGCGATGAAGACACCCTGACCGGCGCGCGCGAACGCGATGGCGCGGCCGTTCGGCGAGAACGACGGCTCCTCGTTGTTGCCTTCGTTCTGCGTGATGCGGGTCATCGCCTTGGTCTGCAGGTCCAGCGTGACCACGTCGTAGCGGCCGCCGTCGCGCGTCGTGTACGCGATGACCTGCTTGCCCGCCCGCGGCGACCACGCCGGGGTCGTGTTGTAGCTGCCGTTGAACGAGACCTGGCGCGCGGCGCCGCCGGCGGACGACACCACGAAGATCTGCGGGCCACCGTTGCGGTCCGAGACGAACGCGAGCTGGCTGCCATCGGGCGACCAGGCCGGCGAGGTGTCGATCCCCTTGTCCTGCGTGATCCGTCGGATGATGGCGCCGTCCGCCGCGTTGATCACGTAGATCTCGGCGTTGCCGTCCTTCGAGAGGGTCAGCGCGATCTTGCTGCCGTCGGGCGACCACGCCGCGCCGGTGTTCATGCCGGGGTGGCCCGACAGCTTCTTCGGCCGCCCACCCCCCGCCGGACCCACGTAGAGGTCCGGGTTGTTGCGCATGAACGACGTGTACGCGATCTGCGCGCCGTTCGGCGAGAACGCCGGGAGGATGTTGGTCGAGCTGTTGTTCGAGACCTTCGTCGCGTTCGCGCCGTCGAAGTCCATCGCGTAGACCGAGTTGGTCCCCTTGCCCTTCACGGTGAACGCGATCTTCGAGCCGAAGAACCCGGGCTCGCCCGTGTAGAACTTGACGACCTCGTTGCACCAGCGATGCACGAGCTGGCGCACGTCACCCTTGCGCGGGTACGTCCTCGTGAGCGAGGGGTTCGTGCCCTTCGACACCTCGTAGAGCCGGAACTCGACCTCGGTGGGCGTCGCGCGGTACTTCACCACGCCGAACGCGCCGACGTCCTTCCACTTCTGCGGGTCGATGTTCAGCCCCTCGGCGCGGAGGTCCGCGAGGAACGACCGCGGCTCGAGCACCTTGAACAGCCCGGCGACCGAGAGGTCGAACGAGGCGACCTGCGCGATCTCGCGATTGACGCTGGCATCCCCATCGGGGTTCACCGGCATCGCGATCGGGTACAGCGTGCGTTTGCCCGCGTTGACGTCGATCACGACGCCGCTCCTGGGCTCCTCGGCGCGGGCAGGGTGGACTGATGCTGTCGCGATGACAGCTACCAGGCCCGCCAGCCAACCGAACCGCGTGCCAAGCCGGGTGATCATTCGGAGCGCTTTAGTTTGCCGGTGTTGAAACATATCCATTGGGTGGTCGCCTGTTTGAGCAACTCGATCGGCGGCGCCTCGGGTGAGGCTGCCCGCAGCTTCTGCATCTTCTTCAGCGAGCGCTCGACCGCGTCGTCGAGAGTCTCTTCGCCGCTCTTGGGATCGACCTTGAACTTGGCGATCGTCCCGTCCTTCAGGAGGTGGATGCATCCCGTGGCCGACTCGCCGGCGAGGATCTTCGGGTACTCGAAGTTCTCCACGAAGTCGCGCGCGACCTTCTGGAAGAACGGGTGGCCCTTGGTCTCCTCGGCGAAGCCGCGATCGCTGTCGTTGAACTGACCGACGTCGATCGTGGCCGGCCCCGTCGGCGTCTCGTCATCGGTCTTGCGGCGAAACTTCGCGAGCGGATCGGCGTCGGCCTTCGCGACCTTCTCGGCCTTGCAGCTGCCCAGCTCGCAGATCTTACCGGCGGGGCAGTCGTCGTCGACCTTGCACTGCGGCTTGTCCTCGACGGGCTTGGTCTCGTCGCGCGACACGCCGTCGGGCTTCACCTCGGGCGGCTTCTCCTGCGTCTTCTTCTGCGGCTGCTTGGCAGGCGCCTTCTTGTAGGCGATCGAGGCCTCGATGGACTCCATGTTGTCGAGCAGCGCGGGCTCGGTGGCCGCGCGTGCGTCCGAGAACCACAGTGTGGGCACGGTCAGGCCCGCACTGAGCACGATGGCGCCAAACGCCGCCATCGCGTGCATCTCGCCGTCCTTGAAGCTCATGCCATGGGGCTCATGCGACAGCTCACAGATACAGACGTTCGTCAGGGCTGCTTGTTCTGTCCGGCAGCCACGGGAGCCGCATCGAGCTCGGACAGTTGGAGGTTATCGGTGGGATCCGTGAGCATCATCACCTTCGCGACGCCTGCGTTCTTGCACACGGCCATCGCCGTGATCACGACGGCGTAGGGCAGGTTCCGGTCGGCCTCGATGTAGAGCTGGCTCTCGCGCTTGACCCGCTCGTTGGCGCTGAGCTTGGCCTCCAGCTCCTGCCACGGCACGACGGTCCCGCCCAGCCGGAGCTTCTGGTCCGACGAGATCGAGAGGACGAGCTTGCCCTCGGGATCCTCGATGTTCTGCGCGGTCACCGCGGGAAGCTCGATGTCGACGCCGGTATTCATCATCGGCGCCGTGATCATGAAGATGATCAGCAGCACGAGCATGACGTCGACGAGCGGCGTCACGTTGATCTCGGCGTTGAGCTCTCCGTCCCCCCCGCTGCTCATGCCCATCGGGTCACCGGGTCACCTCAAGAAGTGGCGCTTGATGATGTTCAGGTAGTCCTGCTCGAACGTCTCCATCTCGGAGCGCAGGACCCTGATCCGCCGCCAGAAGAAGTTGTACGCCATGACGGCAGGGATCGCCGCCACGAGGCCCATCGCGGTCGCGAACAGCGCCTCGGCGATGTGCGGGCCGACGACCTTCAGCGTCGCGGCGCCGGCGCTGGCCGCCGAGATCTCGACGAAGGCGAACATGATGCCGATGACCGTGCCGAACAGGCCGATGAACGGCGCCGCCGACCCGGTGGTCGCCAGGAACGGCACCATCGACTCGAGCTTGGTCGTCTCGTGGAGCTGTGCGCGGCGCAGCGAACGCTCGATGTTCGCGAGGTTGCCTTCGCGATCATCCTTGAGCTGCTCGTCGGACGACAGCTTCGCGAGCTCGGTGTAGCCGGCGACGAACATCGCGGAGATGGGGCTGTTCCGCAGCGCCTGCGCTTGCTTGTAGATGTGCTCGATATCGCGCGACCGCCAGAATGACTCCGTGAACCGCGCGGATTCGCCCGCTGCGCGGCGCAGGTACATCGTCTTGTAGATGATGATGTAGAGGCCGATCACGAACATGATGGCGAGGAACACCATCACTGCCTGGACGATCCAGTGCGCCTGGGCGAAAAGGCGCGAGATGTCGAGGTTCGCAGCGAGCCCGACTGGCATACTGCTTGGCATCAGGGGCACCGCGATAGCACGCACCGAGAGGGTCGGTCAAATCGCGGCCGCGAAGGCGACCCGTATGGCGATCGCGACACTTCTGTGTCTCGCGGTTCACGGCTGCCATGCCGTCGAGGGCGGTGCCGTGGAGCTCTCGTGGAAGTTACGACCCGCGAGTAGCTCCTTGCCCGACAAGTTCGTGGGCTGCGACTCCGGCAAACCCGACACGAACCCGGTGACCGCCATCCGGCTCGAATGGGTGGTCGGCGATGTCGGGGGCTTCGACGAGTGGCCCTGCAGCGACAGCCACGGGGTGACCGGCTTCGTGCTACCGCCGGGCGACGCTCTGCTGGCCGTGAAGCCAGTATGTGCGGATGGGCTCGCTCTCCCGGCGTCCTACATCGCGCCCGCCGCGGAGCAACGTCGTGTGAACCTGGGGGATACCGTGGGCTTGGGTGCGGTCGAGCTCGTCGTGAACGTGTCCTACTGCGGCGAGCAGTCCTGCATCTGCGAGTGACGTTGCGCGAGATCACATTCGCCGCTGCCACGCTGGCGCGGCGCTTGCCTATCTGATCCGCGTGAAGGAAATCGTTGCCTTCGCGTCCAACCTGCACGCACCCGCCTTCGAAGTCGAAGGGAGAGCCCCATGAAGTCCGCTACCCACCTCCTCTCAGGAATCTTGCTCGCTGCGTTCGCCTCGCAGTCCGCTGGCTGCTTCATCGAGAACAACGATCCGTACTATTACGAGGACGCGACGATCACCGCGGTGTGGTCGTTCAAGAACCTCGCGACCGACCGGGAGACCGGCTGTCCCGTCGGCTACGACACCGTTCGCCTGATCTCGCAGCCGCTCGACAGCCGCAACGAGCCGGCCGGCGAGCCGTACATCGATCTGTTCGACTGCGCCGATTTCCGCCACTCGAGCGCGCTGCTGCCCCCTGACGTCTACCAGGTCTGGCTCGAGGTCACGACCGGCGCGGACGGCTCGATCTACGCGCAGTCGACGTCCGCGATCGTCGACGTGATCGATCGCGACGCGACGTTCAACGCGACCATCCTCAACGACGGGGGGTACTTCCTGTTCGACTGGACGCTGCTCGGCGAGTCCACGAACACCACGCTGTCCTGCCAGCCCGGCGAGACCATCGCGGTCCACTCGATGCTGGTCGGTAGCACCCGGGGTCGCGACGAGGCGTTCGACTGCGATGCCGGCTCGGGGGTCACCGCGGGTCTCGTCGCCGGAGAGTACGACGTGACCATCACGGTGCGCGACGCCAACCACCGCACCATCGGGACCGCGACGACGCTGCGCGCGTCCATCCTGGATCGCAACCGCGTCACCGACCTCGGAGTCGTCACGATCCCGGTCGAGAACGAGTGAACGGCGCGACCGCACGGGTAGGCGGCCCTACGATTGATCCGCGATCCAGTTGCTGAAGCCTGCGCTCGAGCGCGAGTGCGGGTTGGAAGCCTGCGTTCGACGCGCGGGTCGATGTGACGCGCGCCGCGCGCGGCGCGAGGAGCGTCTGCTCGTTCAGGAAGTCTTCGAGAGATTCTGTTACCGTCACGATCGTCATTCCCCGAGGAGGCACTATGCGCAAAGTAGTTATGTCCGCTGTGTTCGCGTTGGTCGCATCGACCGCAACCGGTTGCATCATCGACAACAGTGGCGGTGATGATGGCCCCAGCGACGTCGGGCTGATCACCGCCAACTGGTCATTCAAGGAGCTCGAGACCAACTCGATCCTGCCGTGCCCCACCGGGTTCAACACGGCGGCGTTCTACGCCTATCCGGTCGACTCGACCGGCACGCGCGTCGGCGATCCCATCATCGACCTCTACCAGTGCGCCGCTGGCTCTGGCACGTCGGACTACCCGATCGGCCGCTACGAGGTCTATCTCGAGATCACCAACGGCACGAACACCGGACTCTACGCGCAGTCGCTCTCCACGATCGTCGACATCCGGCCCGACGACGCCACGTTCACGACGACGATCATCGATGACGGTGGCTTCTTCGTCTTCGACTGGGAGCTCCGCGGCCAGACCAGCGGCACGGTGCTGTCCTGCGCGCAGGCCAACACGGCGCGCGTCGATATCGGCGTGACCGTCGCCGGCACCACCGAGGGCACCAATGACACCTTCCCGTGCGAGCAGCGCACGGGCGTGACCGGCGGCCTGATCGCCGACACGTACACGGTGACGATCGCGGCGCTCAACACGGCGAACCAGTCGGTCGGCACGGCTCCCTCGCTCACCAACAAGGTGATCCAGGCGCCGAACAAGGTCACGGACCTTGGCCTGATCATGGTCCCGATCACCGGTCAGTAGGAACCGATCGCGACCCGGGCAACGCTCCGTCGGCCATCGGCGGAGCGTGTGCTAAGGTCGCAGCGTGACGCGCCGCAGGTTCACGGATCGTTTCGCCGGGCTGCGCATCACGCCGGCGGCCCTGATCCTCCTGGGGCTCGAAGTCGGGCTCTCGCTGGTGTGGCTCATGTCGGGCCCCGCCGCGCGCGCCACGATGGCCCAGTACCTGGTCGCCACCCCGTCCAACGTGTTCGAGCACGGCCGGGTGTGGACGCTGGCGACCAGCATCTTTCTCGAGGACCAGTTCATCAGCCTGCTCATGCACGGCGTGGTGATGTGGATGTTCGTGCCGACCCTCGAGCGGTTCTGGGGAACGGCGCGGTTCTACCGATTCTTCGCGGTCACCGCGGTCGTGGGGACGCTCGCGGGCACCGCGATGGGGCTGGCGACGGGCCGCGAGATGCCGATCAACGGCCTCGACCCGGTCATCTACGCGTCGATCGTGGCGTTCGGCATCGTCTATGCGAAGCAGCCGGTGCAGTTCTTCGGCGTGCTGCCGTTGACCGGCCGCCAGCTGATGTACGGGTTCATCGGCTTTCTGATCCTCTACATCGGGCTCCAGCAGTTCTGGGAGGTCGGCGTGGCGTTCGCGGCCGCGATGATCGCGGCGGCGCTGATGACGTCCAAGCGGTTTCTCTGGGTTCGCTCCCCCGGCATCGCATGGCGGCGCTGGCGGCTCGCGCGGGCCCGGCAGAAGCTCTCGGTGATGGATGGCGGTCCGGGCGCGCCGAAGCCGCGCAAACCCGGCAAGCCACGCGACGAGCAGAAGTGGCTCAACTGACGCCGCCTGCGTGTGCGTGATACGTTCGGGCCCGTGGAAGACGACGGCTCAGGGTTCGAATCGGGCACGGGACTGACGACGCTGTTCGAGGGCGAGTGGGCCACCGTTCGCCGGCTTCGCAAGGGCAAGCTCGTCGTCGTCAACGGCCCGGATCAGGGCAAAGAGGTCGAGATGATCAAGCCCCGGGTGACCGGCGGCCGCAGCATCATCAGCGACCTCGTCGTGCAGGACAAAGCGGTGTCGGGCACCCACTTCGAGGTGTCGGCTCGCGACGACGGTTACCGGCTGCGCGATCTCAACTCGCGCAACGGCATCTTCGTCGGCGACCTCCGGGTCCGCGAGGTCTACCTCCGCGCGGGCACCGTGTTCCGGATCGGCCACACGAACATCCAGTTCCAGTCGACGCAGGACGTCGTCGAGATCGAGCTGTCGAAGAAGGATCGCTTCGACGCGATGCTCGGCGCCTCGCCCGCGATGCGCGAGATCTTCGCCCACCTCGAGAAGGTCGCGCCGAGCGAGCTGACCTGTCTGATCACCGGCGAGACCGGCACCGGCAAGGAGATGGTCGCGCGCGCCCTCCACAACGCGTCGGGCCGCAAGTCCAAGCCGTTCGTCGTGCTCGACTGCGGTTCGATCCCGCGCGAGCTCATCGAGTCGACGCTGTTCGGTCACGAAAAGGGCAGCTTCACCGGCGCCGTCAACCAGCACGACGGCTGCTTCACGCAGGCGAACGGCGGCACGATCTTCCTCGACGAGATCGGCGAGCTCGACATCACGCTGCAGCCCAAGCTGCTGCGCGTCCTCGAGCAGCGCGAGATCAAGCGGGTCGGCGGCGATCGCACCCACAAGGTCGACGTCCGCGTGCTCGCGGCGACGAACCGCGACCTCCGCGAGGAGGTCAACAAGGGCACGTTCCGCGAGGATCTCTACTTCCGGCTCTCGGTCGTCCACGTCGAGCTGCCGCCGATGCGCGAGCGCCGCGAGGACATCCCGGGCCTCGCGAACCACTTCCTGCGCGACATCGCCGGCCGACGCGGCATGACGATGTCGTTCGCGCAGGACGCGATGGCCTCGATGATCACGCACGCGTGGCCCGGCAACGTCCGCGAGATGCGCAACGTCGTCGAGCGCGCCGCCGCGCTCTGCGACGGCCCCGTGATCGGTCGCCCCGATCTCGTGTTCGGCCGCGAGATGGGCCCGAGCGTCGTCGTGTCGCACGACCTCGCGCAGGCCGGCGCGCACGCCGCTCAGCGCGCCGCCGCGCAGCTCGCCGGCGTCACCCTCCCGCAGCAGAGCGGGCCCGCGATCTTCGACGCATCGCTCCTCAAGGCGGGCCTCGGCTTCAAGGGCGCCAAGCAGTCGGTCGTCGACGCCTTCGAGATCGCGTACCTCTCCGCGCTGATGGCGCGCAACGAGGGCAACATCACGCGCTCCGCGCAGGAAGCCGGCCTCACCCGCTACCACCTCCGCGAGCTCCTCAAGCGCCACGGCCTCAAGGGCGGCGATAACGACTGAGCGTTGGAAGGGGAGCGGGGAAGGAGAAGGATTGCCCGCCCAGGCCGCCAAGGGCCGACGCGCCTCTCTCCTGGAATCATTCCTTGGCGGCCTTGGCGGCTAATCCTCCGGGCAGACAGCGGCGCGGTGACCGCTAGCTGAGGCGCTCGACGATCTCGTCGCGCGTGGCGAGGCCCTTCTCGATGAGGAGGGAGAGCAGCTTGCGGAGCACGTTCTCGTCGCGGGCGACGAGGGCCTCGAGCTTGGAGATCCGCTCCTGGAGCGCGTCGATCTCGCGGTCGCGGCTGGCGACGGGCGGTGGGCCCGTGAGGGCGCCGGCGTCGCGATGGCGGAACGGGCGGAGGCCGTCACGCGGAGGCTCGTTGATCGAGACGCTCTCGCGATGACCGGCGGGGGCGTGGGGCGGCTGCTGCTCGAACACCGCGTTCGGGCCGCCCGTCTGGCTCCGCCGCGAGTCAGCCAGCCCGGATGCCTGATCGGGCAGGTCGAAGTCGGGCAGCACGCCGACGGCGCCCCGGTAGTACTTGAGGATCGCGCGCTCGATCATCTGGGGCCCGGCGAGGTACGGCCGGATGTTGAGCTGGGTGCGGATGCGGAGCTCGTCGATGATGCCGAGGTTGGTCGGATCGAGCATCGCGACGTCGAGGAACTTCATCGGCTGCGCGAACGGCACGATGTTGTGCTGGACGACGAGCGCGGACGGCACCAGCGTGGTCACCGGCGTCGGGATGTTGACGCGATCGAGATCGACGCTCGGCAGCCCGAGCTGCTGGCCGAGCACGCGGACGAGATCGTCCTCGCGGATCAGCTTGAGCTCGACGAGCGTGCGGCCGAGCGGCCGCCCCCAGCGGCGCTGGTCGATCAGCGCGGTGCGCAGCTTGGTCTCGTCGATGGCGCCGGCTTCGATGAGCATCTGTCCGAGTTGCTTCCGCATTCAGGGCTCCACCACGGTCGCAGTGCCGGTCCGGGCCAGCGTGCCGAGGAACTCGGCTGCCTGGCGCTCCGCGGCGGGGATGTCGAAGACGACGAAGTGACCGTCCGAGCCGGGGCGCTGCTTGTACTGCGCGAGCGCGGCGGTGGCGCCGTTGACGTTGCTGGTGAACGGCGCGCTGCGAGCCTCGCGGCCGCGTAGTGCGGTGAGGCCAAGCACGTCCTTGGTGTCGGCGCGCTGCACGAGGTCGCCACCGAGCGCGACGGCGAATGCCTCGATCGACGGGTTCGGCGTGTACGTGTCGGTGAAGCCCTCGGTCTGGAAGACGTGGCGCGGCGCGAGCGTCGAGCCATCCGGCGCCTGCGCGGGGCGGCGCACCATCATCGGTGCGTAGTTCGCGCCGTCCGCGCGCTCCACCCACATCTGCAGCATCGCGAGCGACGGGTTGTCCTCGTCGACCGGGTCATCGCGGAGGAAGGTCTGCAGCAGCATCGTGATGTCGAGCGGCTTGGTCTTGTAGAGCAGCCCGAGGTAGAGCAGGCCGCCGGTCCCCGAGAACACGGCGCCGGTGAGCGATGGCTCGAACGCGACGAAGCCCGGGCCGGTGAGGCCGCCCTGCGAGTGGCCGAAGAAGTAGACCTTCGCCGGATCGATCCGGATCGTGCGCGTGCCGGCGTCATCCGCGTGCGCGAACGTCAGCCCTTGCGCGAGCCGGAGCTGCGCGAACGCATCCGCGGTGCCCTGCAGCGAGTTGTCGCGCATCGCGTACGGGTTGGCGAAGTTGAAGAAGTCGATCTGCGCGTCGCCACCGGCGTTGCGCGGGCCGTGCAGCACCTGATCCGTCGAGATCACGGCGATGCCTTGCGCGGCGAGCGAGGCGGCCGTGCCGTCCTCGAAGAACGACAGGTGATCACCGCCGGTGCCGTGCGAGTAGATCGCGATCGGGAAGCCCGCGTCCGGCACCGCGCCGGCCGGGACCGACAGCGCGAACCGCATCGGTTCCATGCGCTGGACGACGGCTGCGCCGTCCTCGACGACGATCGCGCCCGACGGCGCCGTGCGGTACGGCACGTCGCCGACCTGGAAGTTCGGCGCGAGGTACGTGCCGCTGAACACCGTGAACGCCTCGCTGGGCGCGTAAACGGCGATGTCGCTCGCGACCGGTGCCGGGGCCTCGAACACGCCGCGCCGGATCGCGGGCACGATCTGCGTGGCGCGCTGCGTGGTGAACACCGCCGCCGACACCACGTCTTCGCGCTCGTCGCCGCCGGGTTCGTCGAGCCACGCCAGCAGCGGGCCGTGGACCTCGCGCGCCGCTGCGATCGCGGCATCGGCATCGCCGCCGCGCATCAGCTCGTCGAACGTCGACGTGCGGAGGATCGAATTGCCGTCGCCGCCTCGCACCCGCTTCGTGATCACGACGGCGTACGTCGTGCCCTCGGCGAGCCCGAAGCCCGGGTAGGGCCGTGCGATCAGGTGGTTCGCGCCGATCGTCACGGTGGGCTCGACGCGGAACCGCACGATCAACGGCGAGCGCTCGCCGCGCGTGGGCGAATCGGGATCGATGTCGACGAGGTAGACCGAGGCGGTGGCGGTGACCGAGCCCCGGGGATCCGGCAGGCTGGCGGGCTCGAGCGGCCCGTCGAAGCGCGCGAACACCGCGGCGTTGAGGCCGAAGCCATCGAGCGTGTCGGCCGCGGCGCGGTAGCTGTCGGCGATCAGGCTGTTGGTCGGGAACAGCGAGAGGTCGATGGTGCCGTCGGCGTCACGCCGCAGATCGCTCGGGAACGGCAGCGAGTAGAAGTCATCTGCGGTCTCACCGGGCAGCGCGAACAGCGCGGTCGTGGGCGGCCCGTCGGAGCACGCGGCGAGGACGGCGAGGGCGAGCGCGACGGTGCGCATCGTTGCACCCTATCAGAACGCCAGCACGATGACGCCACTCGTTGCGAGGCCGCCCCCGGCCGCGCCGAGCACCAGCCCGTACGCGGGCCGCTCGTCCTGGAGGAAGTAGAGGGCGCTGCCCGCGACCGCGGCGACCAGGCCGACGACGGTCAGCCCCCTGCCGACCCGGGTGTTGGTTCGCTCCACGCGCACCAGCTGCTGCTGCACGGGCGCCATCGCCAGGCCGACCGCGAGGTCGACCGTCGCACCCTTCTGGGCGCGCTCGTCGGGGAGCCGGTCAGGCACGGCGTCGAGTAGCTTGATGGTCGCGAGCGTGGCCGCGTTCATCGTCTCGGTGAGCGTGCACACGTCACACCGCTCGGACTCCTGCGACACCACGCGCCCGGTGTCCGTCCGCACGACGGTCACGACGAACCCGAAGCTCGTGCCCGAGCCGGTGAGCGCCGCGAGGATCACGAGCTCGGCGTTGGTCTGGACCTTGACCTCGGTGAGGCAGCGGTCGACCAGGCAGCCCTCGGTCCACTTCGTCGAGTTGCGCAGCCGCTCGCGCATCTTTGCGCGCGGCGCGAGCCAGTACTGGTTGGTATCGAGCTGCTGCTCGAGGTTCTTCTCGAACGCGGCCTCGTCGTGCGGCGTCGGGCCGCGGACCTCGAGGATGCCGACGATGCGCTGCTTGCCCGTGGGCTGCGCGACCGCACCGGCCCCGTTGCCCGCCATGCCCACGCCGCCGAGGCCCCCGAGCAAGCCGACGACGAGCCCGAGGCGCCGCACCACGCGGAGCGCGCAGGACGTCGGAGCGGGCACCGAATCAGGCTTCATCGACGGTCGTGATGAACTGCTTCATCAACCCGTCGATCATGAGGTTGCGCTCGGAGATCTGGTACTTGCCGTCCCGCCACCCCGACTGCACGTCGTCGTACTTCTTCTCGCTCTCCGCGATCACCGTCTTGTAGAGCCCGACCTTCTTGATGATGTCGCGCTGGTTGCGGACGAAGTAGGCCACCATCGATGCGCCCGCCGCGACGGACAGCACGAGGCCGAGCGGACCGCCGATCGCGTACTTCAGCCCGATCCGCAGGGCGATCAGCAGGCCGGCGCCGAGCGCGACCTTCTTGGTCCCCGAGCCGTCGACCACCGAGTCCTTGGCGAGCGCGAACGAGGTGCTCCCCGAGGCGATCAGCAGGGCGATGAAGTTGCCGCGGCGGGTCGTCCAGCCGCGGTCGTAGTACTCGCGGATGGCCTGCTTCAGGAAGGCGTCATACGTGTTGTACAGCCCGTTTCCGCTCGTAGCGGTTGTCTCCGTCGAAGGCTCGGCCACGTCCGGACCATAGCGCAAGTCCGGTGCAGGACCCCCTTCTAGCGGGTTCTTCGACCGCGCCCCCACTCGCGCATCAAGCGCGAGCTTCAGGGCCCCCTGAGGCCGGCCGCCCGGGCCCGCCGAGGGGCGGCACCGGAGGTGGTTTGACAGAGGTACCCGCGTCGCCCAGATTCGAGGACATGCACGGGATGAGGACCTGCCTGGCGTTGCTCGTCGTGATCGCCACCGGGCGAGCGGCGTACGCAGACCTCGCGACCGGCCGCGACAAGCTGATCGCGGGCGACTACAAGACCGCGGTCGCCGAGCTCGGCAAGGTCACCGGCAAGGACCGCCCGGCGGCGCGCCTGCTGCTCGCGAAGGCGCAGCTCGCGATGGGCGACCACGCCGCCGCCGAGGCCACGCTGACCCCGCTCGCGCAGGGCAAGGACGCGAACGCGGCCGACGTCCGCATCGTGCTCGCCGACGTCCGTCAGGCGAACGGCCGGTCCGCCGATGCCCGCAAGGATCTCGAGCAGCTGTACAAGGATCGGCCCGACGAGCGCGCGGTGCGCACGGCGCTCGGCCTCGTGCGGGCCGCGCAGGGTGACACCAAGGGCGCGCAGGCGCTGTTCGCGGTGACGATCCAGGAGTCGGATGCGAACAAGCTCGCGTTCGACGATCCAAACCAGATGTACCAGCTCGCGATCGCGGCGCGCTTCACCGAGAACTTCCAGCTCTCGAACGACGCGTTCCGCGAGGCGCTGCGCAAGGGCCCGCAAATGACCGACGTCGGGGTCGCATGGGCCGATCTGTTCCTCCAGAAGTATGCCGCGCAGCTCGCCGAGCAGACGCTCGAGGAGGTGTTCAAGGTCAATCCGAACCACCCCGACGCCCACGCCGCGATGGCCGAGGTCATCCTCGAGACCCGCTACGATCTCGCCGCGGTCCGGCACCACCTCGACAAGGCGCTGGGGGTCAATCCCCGCAACGCGCGCGCGCTCAAGGCCCGCGCCTCGATCGAGATCGACCAGAACCAGTGGGAGGTCGCGCACAAGACGCTCGATGGCGTGCTCGCCGTCAACAAGGAGGACGTCGAGGCGATCGCGATGAAGGCGACGATCCACTGGCTGCGCGACGACACCCGCGCGTACCAGGCCGAGAAGCAGCGGGCGTTCGCGATCAACGCCGCCTACGCGCAGCTCTATCGCATCGTCGCGCGGTCGGCCGTCCGCGAGCATCGCTACGTCGAGGCGGTCGAGCTCGAGAAGGAGGCGGTCAAGGTGAAGCCGGACTTCTACGAGGCGATGGCGGGCGTCGGGCTCGGCTACCTCCGGCTCGGCCTCGAGAAGGAGGGCATCGAGTGGCTCGACAAGTCGTGGGTCGGCGACAAGTACAACGTGCGGGCGTCGAACACGCTCGACCTGTTCCGCGAGACGATCCCGAAGGGCTACACGATCGCGACGACCAAGAGCTTCCGGATCCGCTACGCCAACGAGGAGAAGCCGGTGTTCTCGCGCTACCTCGAGCCGACGATGGAGCGCGCGTTCGCCGACATGGTCAAGCGCTACGGGTTCTCGCCGAAGACGCCGGTCACGCTCGAGCTCTACGCCGACCGCGCCGCGTATGGCGTGCGCACCGTCGGGCTGCCCGACATCGGCGCGCTCGGCGTCTGCTTCGGTCAGGTGATCACGGCGATGTCGCCGGCGAACGGCGACATCAACTGGGGCATGGTGATGTGGCACGAGCTCGCTCACGTGTTCGCGATCCAGCTGTCGAACTCGCGGGTGCCGCGGTGGTTCACCGAGGGACTCTCCGAGTACGAGACGCTGATCGCGCGGCCCGAGTGGCGGCGCGAGAACGACTCCGATCTCTACGGCGCGATGCTGCACGGCACGCTGCCGTCGATCACGGCGCTCAACTCCGAGTTCATGCAGCCGGATCAGAACGCGGTGGTCGTCGCGTACTACCAGTCGGCGGTCACGATCGAGTACCTCGTCCAGACCTACGGCTTCGCGAAGATCGTCGACGCGCTCAGGATGTACGGCAAGGGCAAGGAGACGCCCGAGGTGCTGCGCACGATCACCGGCAAGCCGATCGCGCAGCTCGACGCCGAGTTCCGCAAGTACCTCGAGATCCGGCTCGCGCCGTACGCCGGCACGTTCAAGCTGCCGACCCGCGGCTTCGACGATGTCACCAAGCTCGAGGTCGCCGCCGACGCCGCGCCGAAGGACGGCAAGGCGCGGGCGAACCTCGCGCTCGGCTACTACTACGGCGGCGACGCCGACAAGGCGGCCGTCGCCGCCAACGCCGCGCTCGTGCTCGATCCGAAGCAGCCGATCGCGCGGTTCATCCTCGCCGAGATCGCGGTCCACAAGGGCGACGCGAAGACCGCGAAGCAGCTCTACGCGAGCCTCGCGGCGGATCGCCACGACAACGCCGACCTCCGCGCGCGGCTCGCGCAGCTCGCCGAAGCGGACGGCAACACCGCCGAGGTCGAGAAGCAGCTGTGCGCCGCGAAGAAGCTCGATCCCGAGCGCAGCTTCGCGTACCAGGAGCTCTCCAAGCTCTACGAGAAGCAGGGCGACCTGCCGCGCGCGCTCGCCGAGCTCGAGCACTACGCGTTCATCGAGCAGATGGAGGTCGCGCCGCTCAAGAAGCTCGTGCTCGAGTACGGCAAGCTCGGCAACTGGGGCAAGGTCCGCACCTACGGCGAGATGGGCACGTTCATCACGCCGCACGATCCCGAGTTGCTCGCCGGCCTCGCGCGCGCGTACCTCGAGCTCGGCGACGGCGCGAAGTCGATCTTCACGTACGACACCGTCCTCGCGATCACGCCGCCGCCGCGCCGGCCGGCGCTGATCCACATCGGCCGCACTCGCGCGTACCTGGCGCTCAACAAGCCGAAGGAGGCGCGGGCGGCGCTCGCGCTCGCGATGAAGACGGAGCCCGAGAACGCCGAGGCGCTCGCGCTCAAGGCGCAGCTCAAGTAGGAATCAGGGGTCGCAGCCCCCTCCGCACCCAGATTTCGGGGGGGTGGCCGCCGCAAGTTTCACAAGTAGTGTCTGACCCTCAGAAGAGCAGGCGCTGGATCGTGTCGATGACCTGGCGGAGGCGCATCGGCTTGTCGAGAAAGATGTTGGCACCGGCGTCGAGCGCGGACCGGCGCGCGGCGTCGCCGCCGGCGGAGACCGCGATGATCGGCAGCTTGTCGAGACCGAGCTCGGTGCGCGCGGTCGCGATCACGCGAGGACCATCGAGGATCGGCAGGTAGACGTCGATGATCAGCGCGTCGAAGGTCTCGCGGCGCAGGATCTCGACGGCCTCGCGGCCGTCCACCGCGTCGCGGAACACGAACGACACGCCGCCGCCGTACTCGCGGCGCATCGAGCCGCGGATGCCCTCCTGGATGAGGGCGGCGACGTGGCGATTGTCCTCGACGACGAGCACGCGGAACATCCGCGACACCGTCTTCGGATCGCCGCTGCGGATCCGCTCGATGATGGAGGCGAGGGCGTCGCGACCGGGGCCGGCCTCGAACTCGATGCCGGCGCCGGGCTCGCCTTCTTCGTTCTCGAGCGCACGCGTCCAGCGGACGGTGCCCTCGATCGAGATCCCCTCGAGCAGGCCCGGGAACGACAGTACGAGCTGGATCCGCGTGCCGATCGGGATGTCGCGATTGGTCGCGACGAACGTCCCGCCGCTCGACAGGTTCTCCGTGTAGTCGCCGATCAGGTCGTCGGCGCCCTCGTACTCGACGCACAACGTGACCGACTCGCGGCTGTCACGGCGTTTCTCGTCGGAGTCGCTCATCGGGGAGGCGATGATCATACGCCAGAACGCTTGGCACCATGATCGCCGGGGTAGCCAGGCGCCGCGTCAGGCGACCGGGATGCTCACCGTGAAGGTCGTACCTCGCCCGACCGTGCTCTCGACGCGAAGCTCTCCGCCGTGGTCGCGCACGATCTGCTGCGTGAGCGCCAGCCCGAGGCCATTGCCGCCCTCCTTGGTCGAGAAGAACGGGTCGAACAGCTTCGGTAGCACCTCGGGCGAGATGCCGGTGCCGTCGTCCTCGACGTCGATCTCGATGCGCGTGCCGGTGGTCCGGGTTCGCAGGGTCACCGTCCCGGCGCCGTTGGCGGCGACGGCGTCGGCGGCGTTGCGGACCAGGTTGATCAGGCACTGCCGGATCTGGCCGGCATCGCACTGGGCCTGCGGGTCGCCGGGCGCCAGCTCGGTCAGCAGCGTGACCTGACGCGCCGCGAGGTCCTCGCGGACGAAGGTGGCGAGCGCTCCCACCATCGAGCTCACCGACTCGCGCGCCAGCTTGGGCTTCGGCAGCCGCGCGAACGCGAGGTACTCCTCGGTGATCGCGGTCAGCCGGTCGACCTCGCGGTGGATGGCAGAGAGCAGGCTCCGGGCCTCCGCGTTGGCCCCCTCGCCGAGCTCGTCCTCGAGCAGCTCCGTGTTGAGTCCGATCGACGACAGCGGGTTGCGCACCTCGTGCGTGATCATCGCCGCCATCTTGCCGACCGCGGCGAGCCGCTCCGAGCGCACCAGCTCCCGCTCGCGCTCCTCGACCGCGCGGCCCATCGAGTTGAACTCGCGCGCGAGCTCGCGGACCTCGGCGGGGCCCTTCTCGGAGATCCGGCTCGCGTAGTCCCCCGCGGCGATCCGCCGGGCGCCGTCGCGGAGCCGGCGGAGCGGCCGCAGCGTGATCACGACCCACACCGTCACCAGCAGGCCGAGCACGACCGCGGTGACGCCGGAATAGATCGTGCGGAGCCGGAGCGTGTGCTCGTTCTGCTCGAGATAGCTCGTGGTCCGCACGACGCTGCGCTCCAGCTGATCCGACAGCTTGTTGATGAGATCCCAGAGCTTGCCCTCCTCGACGCGGATCTTCACGAGGGCATCGGTCTGCGCCTGCCGGGTGTCGGCATCGGCCCCCGGCCCGCTCAGGAACTGCGCGTAGAGCGGCGCGACCGTGATGACCCCGCGCTCGATCTGCTCGAGCCGGGGCCGCGTGATCGTGAACTGCCGGGGATCGACCTTGATCACCCGCTCGAGGCCCTCGAGGATGCGCCGGATCTCGCGGACCCGCTTGTCGCGGTTGCCGCGGAGCCGCCCGAGCTCGGCCTTGACCCGGTCGGTGGACTCGTCCTGGACCCGGTTCTCGACGTACTGATGGAGCTCGTCCTGGCGGCGGGCGAGGTCCTTGCTCTCGAGGGCCAGGGGGATGTACCCCTTGCCGATCAACAGCACCTGGTCCTCGACTTGGCGCATGTTCACCACGACCGTCGCGGTGATCACACCGAACGTGATCGTGAGTGCCGCAAAACCGAGCAGAATTCGCGCCGATAGGGTGCGCATGGGGCCGTCGGCCTACACGGTAGCCCGGCGCGAACGTGGGGGCCAGGATACCAGTCGGCCGGGCGCTGATCGGTGTACCATTCCCGAAGCCCGCGGGTGTCGCGGGTGGAACTTTCGCTGGCCTCGAGGGACCCCATGAAGCGCGCCTTTCGCCTGCATCACCTGGCATTCGCACTGCTGCTCACCGTGCTCCACGGCGGCCTGCTCGGCTCGACCGCGCTCGCGGGCAAGCAGAAGATCGCGATCCTCGGCATCGAGGCCACGGTCGGGGCGAGCGGGCAGATCGAGCCCGCCGATACCCAGGTCGCGAAGGAGCTGACCGCCGCGTTCCGAGCGCGCGCCAACGCCAGCACCGGCTTCACGCTGACCACCGACAACCGCGAGCTGGTCGACGAGAAGCTGATGAACAACTGCGCCACCGAGCACCCGTCGTGCATGGGGCCCATCGGCAACCAGATGGGCGCCGAGGTCCTGATGTTCGGCAAGCTCGAGTCGACCAAGGACGGCTACAAGGTCACGCTCAAGCTGATCAGCGTCGCCAAGCGCCAGCAGCTCGGCGTGCTGCCGAACGAGCTGCTGCCAGCCGCGCAGATCAAGGGGGCGGCGCTCGCCAACTGGGCGCGGTCGGCGTTCAAGAAGCTCACCGGCGAGGAGTCGGACGGCACGGTCGTCATCAAGGTCGGCAACGCGGAGCGCGGGACCGTGCTCGTCAACGGCGAGCCGAAGGGCAACCTGTCGAGTGGCACCGCGACGATCACGCTGCCCGAGGGGCGCTACCGGATCGGCGTCGAGGCCGACGGGTTCCGGCTCTGGGAAGAGAAGGACGTCACCGTCCGCTCGGGCGAGGCGACGGAGCGCAAGAGCATCGAGCTCGTGGCCTCGAGCACCGGCGGCGGCGGCCTCGTCACGGACCCCGACCCCGACGCCGGCCTCAAGGGTCGCGAGAACACCGTGTCCTCGCGGAAGAGCAAGACCGTGTTCAAGGTGGCGGCGGCTGCCGCACTCGGCGGCGCGGCCATCACCGGCGCGGTGTGGGGCGTCTCGTACTTCGGCGCGATCCGCACGTACGAGAACGCGAAGCTGACCTCGGACATGGAGCCCATGCGGGTGAACGGCGTGGTCAGCAACGCGTCGTGCGGCAAGGGCGAGTACAGCAAGCCCGAAGACCAGGAGAAGTTCGCCAACGCGTGCTCCGCGTACGCGCGTACCAAGTGGGCCGTCCCGACGACGATCGGCCTCGCGGCGGTCGGCATCGGCGCACTCGTCTACGTGCTGGTGTCGAAGGACGACTCCGAGGCGCCGGCGGCGATGGCCGGCCGCCGCGTCAACAAGCGCCAGTTCGCGGTGTCGCCCGTCGTGTCGCCCGACGGCGCCGGCGCGACCCTGCAGTTCGACTGGTAGTTCTCGGCGTGAAGGCCAGGCGGCACGGAGAGTGTCTCCGCGCTGCGGAGCCAACCCTCGTTGATGCGATGAGCCCCGATTGCTACCGACGTCGCCGGGCCGTTCTGAGTCATCGTTGACGGAAACGGCAGTGCAGCTCCGCAGCGGTACGCTAACCTGTGGCGTGCGCGATCAGCCCGCTGTACCGACCGACGAAGTCGTGGGGAACGGGATGAAGGCGATCGCCGATGCGTGGACTGATCGCGTCCAGCGCGACGACGGGGTGGTCATGTCCGACGCCGAACGCGCCCGCGGCTATCGCATGGCGGCGCTCGCGATCGTCGGCTGCATCGCACTTGGCTTGCTGATCGTGCTGGCGTTGTACCTGCTCGACGGTTGACGGCGCTCGGCCGAGCCCTAGAGTGCGGCCACGAATGCCTCGGAGCTCGGTGCTCCGGTGGCACGTGCATGGCCGAGACGGTGGCCATCCTGCCCGGCGTGCCGGTATCGATGACGATGCAAGGGGACGAGCTGCTGGTCGCGACCAGCGGCGAGATTTTGTCGAGTGGCCGGCTCTACCGGCTCCCCAAGGCCGGCGGGACCAGTGACCTGCTCTATCGCAAGCTCGGGAGGGTGCCGACACTCGCGGTCAGTGGCGATCGCATCTTGGTCGGCGAGTCCAGCGCTGTGTTCGGCTGCGAGGTGTCGAACACCAGCGGTGGCCTGCTGTCGATTGGACCCGAAGATAATGTCACCGTGCTTTCGCGCGGTCGCCGCTGCCCTCACTCCCTGAATGCAGCGCAGGAAGGGCTGTTCTGGGTGGAGCAGAATGCGGTGCAGTTCCTGGCGCCCGGTGAGTCCACACCGACGTCGCTGTTCGACGGGAACATCAGCCGCCTCGAGCTCCTCGACGCAGACATGCTGCTGTTGATCGATTCGACCGCGCGCATCCCGACCCTCAAGACCATGCCTCGCACTGGCGGGCCTGTCACGAGCTTGCTCACCCTCGACGGCAGCGCGCTCGCCATTCGAGAGGGACAGGTCGCCTTCGGGCGAGGATCCGACATCGTGGTTCATACGCTGGCCACAGGCACCGAGGCCCGGATCCCGATCCCAGCCGGTGGCATCACGGCCATCGCCTTGGATGCCTCGTTCGTCTACTGGGTGTCCAACGGAGCGCTGTTCGTCGGAGACCCGCTCGAGGGCACGCAGCGCGTACTTGCACGCGTGGGTGGCCTGTCGCTGCTGCAGGACGAGACGTTCGTTTATGTGCTGTCCAGCGACGGCACCGCGGCGCGCATCACCCGGATCCGGAAACCTGCGAACGCGAGGCCCTCGATCGGCTTTGTCACCTGCGAACCTCCGCTGCGGGCGTGTGGCTTCGACGGATGCGTCGACCTCACATCCGATCGTTCGAACTGCGGAGACTGCGGTCGGGGGTGCGCTGCGGGCGAGGTCTGCGAGGCTGGTGAATGCGCCTGCGCTCCTGCCTCCGTGTGCGGGAGTTCGTGCGTCGATCTGATGGTCGATGCCCAGCACTGTGGCGCGTGCGATCATGCGTGTCCCGGCAGTTGCGTGGGCGGCGCATGCGCGCCAGTCGTTCTCACCGCTGATGAACCGAACCCTAGCAACGGGTTCGCGCAGGATGACGCGGCGATCTATTTCGCGCGAGGAGGCTTGAGGCGGCTCGACAAGCAGACCCATGCGGTCGCCGCGCTGAACACCATGGAGTTCACCGGATCGATCGCGGTCGTATCCAAATCGTCCCGACGCTCGTCAGCTTGGCCTGATGGGAAACACGCTCGTGTGGACCGAGGATGAAAGCTTCGTCGATGACACGCGAAAGCTCGTTCGAGCAGCGAAGGGGCGATGTCCCGTCGACTGTTGAATCTCGGTGGCGGTCGGGGTGATCACTACGCGGCCTTCGTTCGCGTTGCAACAGCGGGCGTGGAGTTCTCGTGACGAGTGAGTGCGCGCATCAGTTGGGTC
>JALZOI010000385.1 GCA_030857245.1 Myxococcota bacterium | reverse complement strand
GGGACGGACAGCCCGACGCGCGGGCCGACGCTCGGGCCGACGCTGCGCCCGGTCGTGGGGCTCGAGTGGACGCCCGGGCAGTATCCGCGCACCAAGCTCGTCGGTGATCTCGCGTGGGCCGCGCGGCTCGAGCCGACCCCCGCCGGTCCGCGCACCGAGTGGGTCGCGGGGTGGGGCGTCCGCTACCAGGCGCTGGCGTGGGGCTCGATCGAGCTCGTCGTCAAGCATCGCGAGGACGAAGGGCTCGGCGGGACCTCCGTCGCAGTCCGCCTCCAGGGCTCGTGGGATCTCCGATGATCGCGCGGCGGCTGGCTGCCTGGGGGCCTTGAGAAAGCCCCCCGTGACCACTACGCTCCGGCCGATGCAGGGGGGTGTCTGCCGGTGACCGTTGCGTGCCCGACGTGCGGCGCGGACGTCGAGTTCCGGTTCGACGACACCTTCGTGCGGGTGTGCGGCTCGTGCCGGTCCGCGGTGCTGCGCAACGATCGCGGCGTCGAGACGCTCGGCCGGTTCGCGGACCTCGTCCCGCTCGAGTCACCCCTGCGGCTGTTCGCCGAGGGGCGCTACGGCAGCATGACGTTCCTGCTCGTCGGCATGACCCAGATCAAGCACGCCGCCGGCGGCCTCTGGCAGGAGTGGTACGCCAAGCTCGACGGCGGCGCCTGGGGCTGGCTCTCCGAGGCGCAGGGCCGCTACTACCTGACGTTCGAGCGCCCGAACGTGCCGGTGCCGACGTACCAGCAGCTGCGGCCCGGCGGAGAGCTCGTCCTCGACGGCCGCACCTTCACGGTCGGCGAGATCGGGGAGGCGCACTACACGTCCGCGCTCGGCGAGATCCCGTACCGACTCGAGCCGGGGGCCGCCTACTGGTTCGCGGACCTCGCGGACGGGCAGGGCGGGTTCGCGACCATCGACTACGGCCAGGACAACCAGGCCACCGTCTACATCGGTCATCAGGCGACGCTCGCCGACCTCGGGATCTACGGTGGCGAGGTGCTGTCCGCGAGCACGGCGCGCGCGCAGGGCTCGAAGCTCGCGTGCCCGAGCTGCGGCGGCTCCCTCGAGCTCCACGCGCCGGATCACACGCTGCGGGTGGCGTGCCCGTACTGCAACCACCTCGTCAGCGTCGCGAGCGGCAACCTCTCGGTCATCGCGAAGCTGGCTCGCAAGGCCGCGCCGCGGATCCCGCTCGGCACCAGGGGCACGTTCGTCGAAGGCGAGCTCACCGTGATCGGGTTCGTGGAGCGCAGCGCGCTGGTCGACGGCACGTGGTACGCGTTCGAGGAGTACCTGCTGTACGCGCCACCCGTCGGGTTTCGGTGGCTCGTGCTCTCCGACGGGCACTGGAGCTACGTGCAGCCGGTCGCGGCCGGCGCGGTCGAGGTGGTGCCGGTGCGCTACGACGGCGTGACGTTCGAGCTGTTCCAGCGCTCGGACCTCCGGGTCGACGTGGTGCTCGGCGAGTTCTACTGGCAGGTCACGGCCGGCGAGCGCGTGGTCAGCGAGGACTACATCGCGCCGCCGGCGATGCTGTCGTGCGAGACCACGAAGACCGAGCAGACGTGGTCGCTGTCGACCTACCTGAAGCCCGCCGCGGTCCAGCGCGCGTTCGGCACGGTGCCGATCGGCGCGCCGGTGCCGCAGGGAGTCGGGGCGAACCAGCCGTACCCGCTGCACGGCATCGGCAAGGTCGGCGCGGCGGTCACGCTCGCGCTGTTCGCCGTCGGCATCGCGCGGTGCTCGGGCGCCAAGCACGTCGTCCGCCACACGCACACCACGCAGATCAAGCCCGCCGACCTGCTGGCGCCGGCCCCGCCGGCGGGCTTGCCGATGCCGGGCGAGGTCCCGCCGCCGCCCGACGCCGCGCAGAACGTCGTGTTCAGCGAGCCGTTCGAGCTCGCCGGGGGCAAGAACATCGAGATCACGCTCGACGCGGCGCTCTCCAACAACTGGGCGTACGTCGCCGTGGATCTCGTCAACGAGCAGACCGGTGCGCTCGTCAGCTTCGACAAGAACCTCGAGTACTACGCGGGCCACGATGGCGGCGAGTCGTGGACCGAAGGCTCGCAGCACGCGCGCCAGGCCCTCGCGCCGATGGAGGCCGGCCCGTACGTGCTGCGCCTCGAGTCGCAGACCGGCGATCGGTCGGGGACGAACCTGACCGCGACGGTGCGCCAGGACGTGTTCCGCCTGACTCACTTCTGGGTCGCGCTCGGGCTGCTCGGCCTCCCGTTCGCGCTCATCGCGTTCCACGCCTACGGCTTCAAGAAGCGGCGCTGGGCGAACAGCAGCACCGAGCGCGTGATCGCGAGCTCGTACGGCGATGACGACGGAGACCACGAGGGAGATGACGAGTGACCACACCGACGCCGACTGCCCCCCGGCCTCCCGACCACCCGGCGGTGCCGCGCCCGCGGTTCGCGCGCGCGGCCGCCGTGTTCGCGGTGCTCGGCACGCTCGTGGTGGGCAGCTACACCGCGATCGCGTTCACCGGCTACGAGCCCGGCACGCCGACGCGCAACGAGATTCCCGCGAGCTTCCGATCGTCGCCCGGCGGCTACCGGACGTTCCACTTCTGGCACAGCGGCTACCACGGAGGTAAGTGATGAAGATCTCGCAGATCGGTGATGCAGTCGTCTCGTCGGCGACGTTCGCCGCGATCGGCCTCGTGGTGTTCGCCGTCGCCTTCTTCGTGATGACGAAGGTGACGCCGTTCTCGATCCGCAAGGAGATCGAGGAGGACCATAACAATGCGCTCGCCATCATCATGGCCGGCGTGATCATCGGCATCTCGCTCATCATCGCAGCGGCCATCGGTGGCTGACCGCACGGAGCTCCCCATCTCGGCGAGCGCGTTGTACATCAACGTGTTCGTCGTCGCGACCTGCGGCCTGGTCTACGAGCTCATCGCCGGCACGCTCGGCAGCTACCTGCTCGGCGACTCGGTCACGCAGTTCTCCCTCGTGATCGGGCTCTACCTCTCGGCGATGGGCGTCGGCGCGTGGCTGTCGCGGCGGCTCGAGCACAACCTCGCGGCGCGCTTCCTCGACATCGAGCTCGCGGTCGCCGTCGTCGGCGGTCTGTCAGCGCCCGTGCTGTTCATGGCGTTTGGCACGACGCCGCACTTCCAGTTCGTGTTGCTCGCGTTCGTGTTCGCGATCGGGACGCTGGTCGGCCTCGAGATCCCGCTGATCATGCGGCTGCTCGAAGGGCAGGTCGAGTTCAAGGACATCGTGTCCCGCGTGCTGACGTTCGACTACGTCGGTGCGCTCGCCGCGGCCGTGATGTTCCCGCTCGTGTTCGTGCCGCAGCTCGGCGTCGTCCGGACCTCGTTGCTGATGGGCGTGCTGAACGCGTGCGTCGCGCTGTGGGGCAGCTGGATGCTCGCGCCGCACCTCGGCCGATCGAAGCTCGGGATCCGGATCCGGGCGGTCCTGGTGATCGTCGGGATGCTGGTCGCGCTCGCGTTCTCGGATCGCTTCACGACGTACGCCGAGGAGAACATGTACGCGGACCCGGTGGTCTACACCGAGACGTCGCCGTACCAGCGGCTGCTCGTCACGAAGGGGCGCTCCGGCTTCAACCTGTTCCTCAACGGCAACCTGCAGTTCGCGTCGGCCGACGAGTACCGCTACCACGAGGCGCTCGTGCACCCCGCGATGGCGAGCTCCGACACCCCGCCGAAGCGCGTGCTGATCCTCGGCGGCGGCGACGGCCTCGCGCTCCGCGAGGTGCTCGCGCACCCCTCGGTCGAGCACGTCACGCTCGTCGATCTCGATCCGGCGATGACGCAGCTCGGCAAGAACTTCCCGCCGCTCGCGGCGCTGTCGCGCAACTCTCTCGAGGACAGCCGCGTCCGCGTGGTGAACGACGACGCCATGGTGTGGATGGACGAGAATCGCGAGACCTGGGACGTCATCGTCATCGACTTCCCCGATCCGAACACCTACGGGCTCGCGAAGCTCTACACCAAGCTGTTCTACACGCGGGTCTACGCGCGACTGTCCGCCGGCGGCGCGGTGGGGCTCCAGGCGACGTCCCCGCTGTTCGCGCGCAAGGCGTACTGGTGCGTGATCGAGACGATGCGCGCCGGTGGCCTCGCGGTGCAGCCGTACCACGTGACCGTGCCGTCGTTCGGGGTGTGGGGCTTCGCGCTCGCGAAGAAGGGCGCGTTCGAGCCGCCGACCAAGGCGCCCGCGGTCGAGCTGCGCTTCCTCAACGACGCCGCACTCGCGAGCATGTTCCAGATGCCGGGCGACATGACCGCGGTGCCCGTCGAGGTCAACCATCTCGATAACCAGGTGCTCGTGCGCTACTACGAGGGCGAGTGGAAGCGATGGCAGCAATAGCGCCATCGCGGCGTGACTTCGTCGCCCTGCTGCTCGGCGCGCCGCTCGCGGCGTCGCTCGCGAGCACGAGTACGAGCGCGGGCTGTGGCGCGCCGGCGCCGCGGCTCCCGCCAGGCCGGCTGATCGAGACCGGCGCCCGCCGGGGCCACGCCGCCGTTCGCGATGGGACCGCCGTGACCCCCACGCGATGGCGCGAGCACCAGGTCGTGATCGTCGGGGCCGGGGTCGCCGGGCTGACCGCGGCGTGGGAGCTGCGGCGGCGCGGCGTCACCGATGTCGTCGTGCTCGAGCTCGACGACGTCACCGGCGGCACGGCCCGGGGCGGCGAGTCCGCGGTCACCGGCTACCCGTGGGGGGCGCACTACATCGTCGCGCCCCAGGCTGACCAGCCCGAGCTCACCGCGCTGCTCACCGAGCTCGGCGCGATCGAGAGCACGCGGCCCGACGGCACGCCCGTCGTCGACGAGGCGCTGCGCTGCCGCGAGCTCGAGGAGCGGGTGTTCTACCGCGGCCGCTGGTACGAGGGGCTCTACCTCGATGCCGGCGCGACCGCCGAGGACCGCCGCCAGCGCGACGCGTTCAACACGGAGATCATCCGGTTCTCGAAGTTCCGCGATCCGGCGGGCCGCCGCGCCTTCGCGCTGCCGGTCTCGCACGCGAGCGAGCTGCCGGAGCTGCGCGCGCTCGACCAGATCTCGTTCGCGAGCTGGCTCGACGACAAGGGCTTCACGTCGGAGCGGCTGCGCTGGCTGTGCGACTACTCGTGTCGCGATGACTACTCGCTGACCACCGCCGACACGAGCGCGTGGGCGGGGCTGTTCTACTTCGCGTCGCGGCGCGGCGTGGGCGCGGCGTACCAGTCCGTCGTCACGTGGCCCGATGGCAACGGCACGCTGGTCCGGCACCTCGCGCAGGGCGCGGCGGTCGAGCCCGGCGTCGCGGTGATCCGGGTCGACCCCGACGGCACGGTCGTCGCGATCGGCCCCGACGGCCCCTTCGGCGTGCGCGCCGAGCACGTGATCCTCGCGATCCCGGGCTACGTCGCGGATCGGCTCGTTCCCGACCGACCGCGCACCACCGCCGACTACGGCGCGTGGGCGGTCGCGAACCTCCACCTCACGCGCCGCCCGACCGAGGCGCTCGGCGCGCCGACCGCGTGGGACAGCGTGATCCGCAACAGCCCGAGCCTCGGCTACGTCACCGCAACGCACCAGCGCGGGCGCGAGCACGGCCCGACGGTGTGGACCTGGTTCTACCCGTTCACCGGCCCGGGCGACGTCGCGCGCAAGCAGGTGATCGGCGCGACCTACGAGGACTGGGCGGAGGTGGTGCTCCGCGATCTCGAGCGACCGCACCCGCAGCTCCGCGAGCTCGTCGACCACATCGAGATCGCGTTCTGGGGGCACGGCATGATCCGGCCGCGGCCCGGCGCGCTGTTCGACCCCGCGCGCCTCGCCCGGCTGCAGCCACGCGGCCGCATCCACTTCGCGCACACCGACCTGTCGGGCATCGCGCTGTTCGAGGAGGCGTTCGATCACGGGCTCCGCGCGGCGCGCGAGATCGCGACGAGCCGAGGCGGGGGGTGAGCGGCTCGCGCTGGCTGTTCTCGCCGCGCATCGATCTCACGGTGTTCGGTGGCACCGCGGTCGTCGCGCTCGCCCTCGCGCTGCTCGGCCCGTACTACGGGACGAGCGAGCCCGAATGGTCGTGGCTCGTCGGCGTCCTGCTCGTCGATGTCGCGCACGTGTGGTCGACCGCGTTCGTCGTCTACCTCGATCCCGCCGAGCTCCGCCGCCGGCCGGTGCTCTATGCGGGCGTGCCGATCGCGTGCTTCGCGGTCGGCGTGATGGTGTACGCGACCGGCGGCGCCGGCTGGTTCTGGCGGATGGTCGCGTACCTCGCCGTCTTCCACTTCATCCGCCAGCAGTACGGCTGGGTGATGCTCTATCGCGCGCGCAACGGCGAGCGCGAGCGCGCGGGTCGCTGGCTCGATGGCGCCACCGTCTACGCGGCGACGCTGTATCCGATCCTGCACTGGCACGCGCACCTGCCACGTCAGTTCTCGTGGATGAAGCAGCACGACTTCGTCGCCGGAGTCCCGGTGTGGGTCGCGACGCTCGCCGGCTACGTCTACGTCGCGCTGCTCGCGGCGTACGTCGCGCGCGCCCTCGTCCAGCGCCCGGTGTCCTGGGGCAAGCACCTCGTGGTCGCGACGACCGCGGCGTGCTGGTACGTCGGCATCGTCGCGACGAACAGCGACTACACGTTCACCGTGACGAACGTGTTCATCCACGGCGTCCCGTACCTCGTGCTGGTCTACGTCTACGCCCGCAACGCCGCGCGCGAGGCAGCATCGGCGACCGGCACCACGGCCCAGCTGCTCGGCCCGGCGGGCTCGCGCGGCCGCGGCGTGATCGTGTTCCTCGCGACGCTGTGGGTCGTGGCCTACGTCGAGGAGCTGATCTGGGATCGCTCGATCTGGCACGACCGCGAGTGGCTGTTCGGCGAGGGCAGCGACGCGAGCGGCGTGGCGCTGATCCTGGTGCCGCTGCTCGCGATGCCGCAGCTCGCGCACTACGTGCTCGATGCGTTCCTGTGGCGGCGGCGATCGAATCCGCGGCTCGGTCGGCTGCTGTAGCAAGGTCGAGCTCGTCCGCAGCGGCGCGAGGTGTCGACCATGACGCCGCCGGGCAGCCTGCCAGGGGCGAACGCCGCGAGCTCGCGGAGCTCGAGCGCGCCGGAGTGGACGCTGGGC
>JALZOI010000034.1 GCA_030857245.1 Myxococcota bacterium | reverse complement strand
CGCTGGTACCGCGCGCCGATCTGGCGACCGTGCTCAACCTCGGCGTCGACGGCATCGAGCCCGACGCGGTGCCCGCGATCGGACCCGCCGTCGGCGCGGCCGGAGAGCTGCTCGCGCGCGCGCCGTGGTCCTGGCTGGTGAACCGCGACGCGCTCGACTTCGAGATCCAGGCGCCGGGGCAACCCACGCGCCAGCTCGAAGGGTGCGTGCTGGGAGCGGGCGGCGAGGAGTTCGGGCTCGCACTCTACGACCAGCCTGGATCGCTCGAGCGAGTCACCAAGGCGATCGAGCTGAAGCGACCGGCCGACGCGCGCGCCGTCGATGCCTACGGGTTCACGATCGACCGCGGGCCGTCCTGGGTCACCGAAGCGGTGGCGGCGGCGTACGGCACGCCGCTCGCGATCGTGCCGCTCCGGCTCCGGGGCGGGCTGGTCCGGATCGTGAGCGCCGATGACCTCGCGGTCATGGCGAGTGCGGCCGCGGCGGCGGCGCACCTGACGAGCGAGCATCGCGAGCATACGGTGACGCTCACGATCGCCGACGTCGCGGTCACGGCGACGGCCCGGGTCCGCGCGAGCCGCCCCGCCGCTTGAGTTGGCGGGCCGCCTCGCGTCGTCCACACTGTGACGATGTGTGGCCGCTACACGCTGACCCGGCAGCAGGGCGTCATCGAGGACCTCGAGGCATCGCTGGGCGCGTCCGTCGGGGGAGAGTGGTGGAAGCCTCGCTACAACGTGGCGCCCACGCAGCCCGCGCCGGTCGTGACGCTGCACGACGGCGTGCGGACGGTCGAGCTGATGCGCTGGGGGCTCGTGCCGCACTGGGCCGGCCGGGGCGGAGCCGGCGTGAAAGCGCCACCGCTGATGATCAACGCGCGTGCCGAGTCCCTCGACGCGAAGGCGGTGTTCCGGGACGCACTCGCTCGCCGGCGCTGCCTCGTGGCCGCGGATGGCTTCTTCGAGTGGAAGCGCTCGGGCCTCGAGGGCCGCGGCAAGCAGGCGCCGAAGCCGCAGCCGCTCTACTTTCATCCTCGCGAGCGCCGCGTGTTCGCCTTCGCAGGGCTGTGGGCCCGCGCGCGCACCGATGCCGGCGAGTTGCTGAGCTTCACGATCATCACGGGCCGACCGAACGAGCTGGTCTCGCCGATCCACGACCGCATGCCGGTCGTGCTCGCCCGCGAGGCGTACGCCGCCTGGCTCGATCCCGACGTCGACGCCGCCACCGCCCGTGAGCTCCTCGCGATCCCGCCCGCCGACGACTGGGTCGCCGAGCCGGTCTCGACGGTGGTGAACAGCGCCGCGAACGACGACCCCACCTGCATCGCGCCGATCACCGAGGATCCGGCCGCCCAGCGCTCGCTGTTCTGATCGGGGTCGCCGCGGTCGGCCCGGCTCGCGGCGGGCTCACCGGCGCCTGAGGCCCGGCGATCGATTTCTGTCGGCGCGCAGCGCCGATGGAAATCACCTTGGGCCGAAGGTGTCCGCTACGGACGCTTGAGGCGGCCGAAGAACTCGCGGGCCACGGTGGTCTGCGGGTGGTCGACGACCTGCGACGGCGGGCCATCCTCGGCGATGGTGCCGCGGTCGATGACCCAGACGCGTGACGCGATGTCGTGCGCGAACTGCATCTCGTGCGTGACGACGAGCATCGTCATGCCGCCCTGCGCGAGATCGCGGATCACGCGCATCACGTCGTCGCGCATCTCGGGGTCGAGCGCGCTGGTCGGCTCGTCGAACAGCATGACGTCGGGCTGCTGCGCGAGCGCGCGGGCGATCGCGATGCGCTGCTGCTGGCCGCCCGAGAGCTCGTGCGGGAACGCGCCCGCGCGGTCGCCGAGCCCGACGAGCTCGAGGAGCTCGCGCGCCTTCGCGATCGCGGCGCCCTCGCCGGTGTGCTTCACGACGCGCGGTGCCAGCGTGATGTTGTCGAGCGCCGACAGGTGCGGGAACAGGTTGAACGACTGGAACACCATGCCGACCTTGGTGCGGAGCGCGCGCAAGGTCTCGCGGTCGCCACGGCCCATCTGCGGGCGCAGCGTGAAGCCGGCGATCTCGACGGTGCCGGCGTCGAAGCTCTCGAGGTAGTTGAGGCAGCGCAGCAGCGTCGACTTGCCGCCGCCCGATGGTCCGACGATCGCGATGGTCTCACCCTTCGTGACCTCGGCGCTGACGTCCTCGAGGACGCGGCGCTCGCCGTGCCGCTTAGAGAGTGTGCGGACGCTGATCACGCGACAGCCTCCTCTCGAGCCGGCGCGCCAGCTCCGACAGCGGGAACGACAGCACCAGGTAGAACCCCGCGCACGCCAGGCCGGGGATCAACCAGCCGCGCATGTCGACCGCGGCGATCGTCATCCGCTTCGTCAGCTCGATGACCGTGATCACGCTGACCAGCGACGAGTCCTTGAGCAGCGCGACGAAGTCGTTCGTCATCGGCGGCAGCGCGAGCCGCAGCGCCTGCGGCACCATCACGTGGCGCAACGTCTGCCAGGGTCCGAGGCCGAGCGCGCGCGCCGCCTCGCCCTGACCGCGCGGGATCGCGAGCAGCGCGCCGCGATAGACCTCGGCCTCGTAGGCGGCGTAGTTGAGCCCGAGCCCGAGGATCGCCGCCTGCATCGGCCCGAGGTTCACGTACTCGGCGACCCCGTAGTAGAGGACGAACAGCTGGAGCAGCACCGGCGTGCCGCGGAACAGCTCGATGTAGACGCGCGCGAGCGTCCCCGCGACCGGGCCCCCGTAGACGCGCGACACCGCGAGCAGCAGGCCGAGCGGCACCGCGAGCAGGAACGCGAGCACGCTGAGCTGGAGCGTGACGAGCGCCGCCTGCACGAACTGCAGGACCATGTTGCCGTCGAAGCTGCGCGAGCGCACGGGGCCGCCGGCGGCCTGCACCACGTCGGTCTGGCGGTCGTCCCACAGCTTCGCCTTGCGCAGGATCTGCTCGAGCTCGCCGTCGGCGCGCATGCCGGCGAGCGCGCCGTCGATCGCCACCTTGAGCGCGATGTCGCCCTTGCGCATGCCGATGACGTACGTCCCGCGCGCGATGTCGTACGGCAGGCAGCGGAGCGTCGGCTTCGTGGGGACGCAGCCGTAGCGATCCGCGATGATGTTGTCGAGCAGCACGGCCTCGGTGCGACCGGCCACGAGATCGCTGTACGGCTCGTCGTTGCCCTCGTAGAGCACCTGCTCGATGCCGAGCATGCGCAAGAGATCGTGCGCGTACGTCTGGTTCAGCGTGCCGACCCGCTTGCCGGCGAGATCGAAGATCGAGCGGTACGGATCGCCAGCGCGGATCGCGAGCGTCTCGGCGTACACGAAGTACGGCTCCGACAGCAGGATCCGCTCGCGGCGCTCGGCCGTCGCCTCGAGGCCGTTCATCACGACATCGAAGTCACCGCGCTCGAGCGACGGCACCAGGTTCGACCACGAGCACTGGACCATCCGCGCCTGGACCATCCGCGCCTTGACGCCGAGCCGGCGTGCGATCGCGTCCATCACATCGACCTCGAAGCCGATGATCCTCGACGGCTCCGTCGGGTCCTCGTAGACGTACGGCTCGCCGCCCTGGATGTCGGCGCCCCACGTGATCTCGCCGCGCTCGCGGATCCCGGCGAGCGTCTGCCCGGACCGCGCGCCGTCGTCACACGCGGCCGTCACGACGATCAGGAAGATCGCGAACAACCGTGGGCACCCCAGGCGACCGACGCGACGGTCGCGCCGGATCCGCGACGTGAGGTGAGCTCGATCCTGCGGTCGCGACGCGACCGTGACGGATTCCGGGGAGCTCACGACGCGAGTATGCCGGCGCGTGGGGAACGTGCGCTACCATCCGGTCATGGACCTCGGACGCATGCTCGAGAAGTGCGACCGCGATCAGTGGACGATCGACGACCTCGACTGGTCGGTGCCGCCCCCCGCGCTCCCCCGCGCCAAGGAAGAGGCCGTGGTCCAGGCGTTCGTCGACATGGCCGGCATCGAACAGCTCGCCGGAGCGCTGTTCGAGGTCCAGCGCGACAAGACCAGCGATCCGACGCTGCAGCAGATCTTCGCGAGCTTCGTGATCGACGAGCAGCGCCACTCCGCGGTCGCCGCGCGCCTGGCGAGGCACTACGACGTCCACCACTACAAGCGCTACGTCGAGAGCCCCGCACTCACGCGATTTCGGCCGCACTTCCTCGCGCTCGTGAAGAACACGTCCCCCGAGATCGCGAACGCGTACATCACGTCGGGCGAGCTCATCCTCGATGTCGCGCTGCTCCGGTCGCTCGATGACTACGTCGCCGACGAGATGAGCCACCGCGCGATGCAGCTGATCAACCGTGACGAGTCGCGCCACATCGCGATCGACTTCCACATGACCGAGCTCTACTGCTCGGACGAGCACCTCGCCGAGATCCGGCGACGCCCGCTACCGAGTGTCCGCGCGATGGTGCGGATGGCGCGCGAGCTCGCCACGATGATGTGGCACGCCAAGCCGTTCCTCCAGCAGGTGTTCCTCGCACCGATGGATCTCACCGATCCGAGCGGCCGCCGCGTCCGCGAGGCGTTCAAGCGGATCCAGCTGGTGCTCCGCAAGCCGACGGTTGCGCGCGCCCCGTTCTCGAAGTTCATGATCAAGGTGCAGGAGGCCTACAACCACCCCATCCTCGGGCGGGTCCTCGGGCGCGTGCTGCTCCGCACCCTCGGAGCCGAGGACCGCGCCGCCCGCATCCTGTTCACGCCGGAAGAGCTCGCGCGCAGCCAGCAGATGTCCTTCGAGGAGCTCGCCGAGGAAGCGCTCTCCGTCAAGTACAGCTGACGCCCGCACCGCTCGCGGGCGGGTCAGTGCCCGTGGCCTTCGTGCCCGTGGCCGGCGGTGCCGTGGTTGTGGGGCTCGAGCGCCGGCGCCTTGACGCCCTCGGCGGCGGTGACCGGGTACCCCTTCTGGTGCCAGAGGTTGATGCCCTCGTCGAGGACGAGCGCCTTCTTGTGGCCGCGCTTGATCAGCTCGTCGACGACGACGCCCGACAGGTGGTGCGGGCACGCGCAGTACGCGATGACGTAGACGTCCTTGTGCTTCGCGACGATCTCGTCGAGCCGCGCCATGTCGTGATACGGGATCGACACCGCGCCGGCGAGGTGGGCGCGCCGCCAGTCCGACGGCGGCCGCGCGTCGACGAAGATCATCTTCTGCTTCGCGGCGAGCGCCTTCGCGACGGCGTCGACGCCGATGAAGCGATTGTCGCGCGGCTTCCACACCGGGCTCTTGCCCTTGGGGTTGATCACGAGCGGCTCCTTGCCCGTCGGCTCGGGGAGCAGCACCTGCTCGGTGCCGCCCTGACCGAACGCGCGGACGTAGGCGACGATGTCATCGATCTGCTGCGGCTTCAGCGTCGAGCCGTACGCCAGCATCTTGGTGTCGGGACGACCCGCCACGATCGCGTGGCGCACGAACGCATCGGTCGCGATCGTCAGGAACTGCAGGTTCGCGAGGTGCGGCGCCTCGCCGCGCGTCTTGGTGTCGCCGTGGCAGCTCTTGCAGTGCTGCGCGTAGAGCGGCGCGCCCCGCGTCGCGTCACCCGCGCCGGCCGCCGCGAGCGGCTTCGCCTTGGGACCCTTCGAGCGCATCCACGCGACGAGCTTGTCGACCTCGGCGTCATCGAGCGGCCCGCCGAGCGACTTGCCGTACGCGCCCATCGAGCTGCCGGGCCGGCCCCACACGATCGAGCGGCGCAAGTACTCGTCGGTCGCGCTCTCCAGGAACGTCGGATTGATCAGCGAGGGCGCGAAGTCCGCGGCGTAGCCTCGGCCGTCGGCCGCGTGACAGGCCGCGCACAGCTTCTGATACGTGGCCTCCGCGTTCGTATGATCCGCGACGGGCGTCACCACCGGCGCCGGGGTCGGCGTGGGCGGGACGGCTGCCGGCTTGCGGCTCGGCGTGGCCGCGCCGTCATTGCAGGCGGTCACCGCCCCGACGGCCGCGACGAGAACGAACGGGAGAATGAGGTCGACGCTACGCACGCCCGGACTATGCCATCAGGCGGCGAGTCGACCAGCTATCGATGGTCGCGAACGACCGGGCCGCGACCGCGGTGATCGCGACGGTCCTCGCGCCGCTCCTGCCGCTCCTCGCGGCGGTCCTCGCGACGTTCGCGTGCACCGGCGCTCCACCGACCGTCGACCCAGACGTGGCCTCGACCGCGGCGCTCCCAGCGACCTTGCTGCCAGCCGTAGCCGACACGCTCGCGCTCGTAGCGGCCGTCGTGCCAGTGCCAGCTGCGACCGCGACGCTCCCACCGACCCTCGATCCAGATGTGGCCGGGGCGCGACTGGACGACCATCACGCGCGGCGGAGGAGGCTCCTCCTCCACCTCGATGACGGCGACGGACGGACCGCTGACGTACGCGCTACCGCTGCCGCGGACCATGCATCCGATCGACGGCAGTGCGAACAATGACGCGAGCACAAAGCTACCGAGTGCGTTCTTGAATCTCATCAGTTCCTCCTCCAGGTCCTGGGACGTGAGCAAACGCGGGACCATTCAGATCGCATGGAGTTTCGGTCGCCTCGACGTGGCGGGCGCCAACGTGAAGCCAACCACCCGTGGTCTTCACACCACACTATCCGGCTGCCCGCGGTCTGCGATCCACGATGCCCGATCGTGCTGGGCCGCTATCTGACATCGCAGCGACACTGGCCCGACCAAAGGAGATCGCGCAGATCGCCCTCGATGTGAGTTAGGATGGGGGATGCGCTCGTGGACGATCTGGGGGCTCGTTGTCCTCTGCGCATGCAAGGCGGAGATCGGCAGCATCACCGATGTCCCCGGCGACGGGAGCCTCGCCGACGCGTCGAACGTCACCGCCGACGCCCCGGTACCGCTCGGACCGTGGAGCACCCCGAGGCTCGTGCCGGGTGCGAACACCACGCTCGACGAGGATGATGGCACGCTGAGCGGCAGCGGCCTCGAGCTGATCTTCGCGAAGGAAGATCCGACCGACGGCCGCCGCAAACACCTGTTCGTCGTCACCCGCGAGACGCCGGCGAGCACGCTGTGGACGGCGCCGCTGCGCCTCGCGATCAACATCGACGGCACGACCGATCAGACGCCGCGGCTCTCCGAGGATGACCTGACCCTCTACTTCGGCTCGAACCGGGTCGGGACCGCCGGCGAGCTCGACATCTGGCAGAGCACGCGCACCGCCGTCGGCGCCGCCTGGAGCGCGCCGGTGCGCGTCGAGGGCGTGAACAGCGCGGCGACCGAGAAATGGTGCACGCCGTGCGACGGCGGTCGTTATCTGCTGGTCTCCGCGCGCGCGCCGAGCACGAGCGAGGATCTCTACGAGGGCACGCTCGGTGGCGGCGCCCCCGTGCTGGTGACGGCGCTCAGCTCCGAGAGCGGCGAGACCGGGCCGTTCCTGACCAAGGACTGCCTGACCGCGTACTTCGCGTCGACGCGCAGCGGCACCAACCGGATCTACCGGTCGACGCGCACGTCGGTGACCGCGGCGTGGTCCGCGCCCGTGATCGTCGACGACTTCCTCGCGTCGATCGGCGGGGCCCAGGAGGATCCGTGGCTCGCCGCCGATGAGCGGACGTTCGTGTTCTCGAGCAATGCGTCGGGCAGCAAGGACGTCTACATCAGCACGCGCTGAGGCCGCGGCCCGTCAGGGTGCGCGGTTCGCGGGATCCGCCGGCGGGCGCGTCTGCGCTGGATCGATGACGAGGTAGCTCGTGAGCGGCAGCTCGGCCTGGTAGCCGTCGGCGAAGTTGCCGGCGTACAGCCCGGCGAACGTGCCCTCGAACTGATCCTTCTCGTTCACCATCCAGCTCACGAGCGAGATCGTCCCGGTCGCCCCGATCGCGGCACGCGGGACCGCGAGCTCGACGTAGTCCGCGCTGCGGGCCGCAGGTGGGACGGTCGCGTGGGTCGTCCAGACCGGCGTGCCGGCGTACTGCTGCAGCGAGACCAGCGTGGTGTCGCACTTCCAGCGCGCGTAGAAGTCGCCGCGAAACCCCGCCGGGAACACCGCGCGCTGCGTGTTGTACGTCTCGCTCGTGGTCGCGCCGTTCGGCGTGCCGGGATCGACGTCGACGTAGACGAACAGCCACTTGGTCGCGGCGTCGAGCGCGGCGGGATCGAGGTCGGGCCCCGAGTAGCCGACGTACACGTGCTCCGCGTCCCACGTCACGCGCGCGGTGTAGCCCCCGGAGGTCGTGACGAAGCGCTCGCCGGCGGTGAAGTCGTCGACCCCGTCGATCGCGATCGTGTGGCGGTGAGGGCCGCTGGCGTCGGGGAGCACCGCCGCGTCGCGCGCGCTCGCCGCGTCGGTCTGGGGCGTGGCGTCGAGGCTGGCGGTGGCCGACCCGCGGCTGCAGCCGGCGACGGACAGGACGACGGGCACGGTGATGGACAGCAGGGAGGGCGGGATCCGCACCGGCCGGAGCCTACCCGAAGCCGGTCGGTTCGCTACCGGAACCGACCGGCCGCGTGGCCGAGGATCACCGGACCGTCGACGGTGGCCGTCGGCGTCGCGACCCAGCCGCGCGCGAGGCGATCGTCGAGCAGCTCGTCGGCGGTCGGCGGGTGATCCCACACGGAGATCGCGGTGATGCCGCCCAGTCACGTGGTGTCGAACACGAGGACGCCACCGGCATGCGCGAACGTGACGACGACGTCATGCGTGTACTCGTCCTGCACGACCACCGAGAGCACGTGCCCGCCGGCGTGCAGCACGTCCTCGAGCGTCGCGAGCCGCGTCGCCGCTGCATGGCGCGCGAGGTCGGTGTCGACGATCGGGTCGACCGCACGCAGCACCAGACCGGTGGCCATGCGCCCAGCCTAGCGAACGGCCACCGCGACCGCCACCTCGTGCCGTGCACGAGCCTCGTGGGGGCTCGGTGCGGCTCGCGATGCCGACGAGCATCGCGCCGGGGTTGACCTCGCGCGCCTTCGCCGGGCTGGGGTACCGGCACGAGTGGTCGTGCTGACCTGACCCACGGCGCCGATCACGCGGGCGCTCAGGCGTACTGCTGGCAGCGCTCGCAGAACCACCGCTGGTACTGCGCGACGAACACCAGCGATCCGCTGCAGTGCGGGCAGCGTTGCGCGACCGGCGCGGGCGCGGCGGCGGGCGGCGACTGGCCGTACGCCGCCGGCTGGCCATCCGGCGGCGGCTCCTCGGGTGGCTGGCCCGTCGGTGGATGGTGCGGCGCGGTGCCCCAGCTCATCGGCACCGTGGCGCCCTCGGGCCAGAGGTCCCGGAGCTTGCGCAAGAAGATGCCGGCGGTGATGACGCCGCCGATCCCGAAGAGCGGCGACCAGCCCGCCGACACCTCGTCGGCGTCCATGATCAGGCGGAGCGCGAAGAACGCCATCGCGAACGCGGCCGCCGACAGCGGGTACAGGCCGAGCTTGTACGTCGGCAGCTTGTCGCGGCGGCCGGTGAACGCCAGGCCGCCGAACACGCCGGCCGCGAGCGCCGCCGCGATGCCGGTGATCAGCGAGAGGTACGCGAAGATCCTGATGTCGGTGGCGATCCGGGCCTCGCCCCACGCGACGCTTCGGCATAGCGACTCGATGCAGGCCTCGATGCCGAGCGGCCCCACGCCGATCCGGCCCGCGCGCCCGGTCGCCCACGACTTCGTGAGCAGGCCGATCAGGATCGCGATCGCGCAGCCAGCGAGCACCAGGCCGATCTTCTTGGCATCCATCGGCGGGCGGGTCGCGGCCGGTCCTGGCGGTTCGCCGTGACTCGCGGCGCCATGGCCGGCGGGTGGCGGTGCGCCGTGCGGCGCGCCCGGCGGCAGACTGCTCGGAGGTGTCTGCGGCGGTGCACCGGCGTCCATGCGCGACAGCATATCAGCGTCATCCGTGCAGGTCGGCCTCCGGGCATGTGCGTTGCAACCTCGGTCCCTGCGACGGCATCCGCGGTGTCAGCTCGCGACCGCGCGCGCGACCGGTGGCTCGGTGTGTGCGAACTCGCACTCGCGGGCGACGTTCGCGATCATTCGCCGGCCGTTGTCGGAGGCAGACCGCTTCCGAGGTGCGCTACGATAGGCGCCGTGCGCGTCGCCGGCTTCCTGCTCTCGATGGCCTTGGCGACGGCCGCGCTCGCCGGATGCACGCGCGATCCGGTCGATGAGCTGTGCCCCGACCTCGCGCCCGGTGACCTCGTCGTCACCGAGGTCCGCGGTCCGCAGACGCCGGGTGACGGCCTCGGCGAGTGGATCGAGCTCTACAACGCGAGCGGCGCCGTGGTGGATCTGCGCGGCATCCGGATCCGGTTCCGCCGCAAGGACGGCAGCTCCGAGGTCCCGATCCTGGTGCGCCGGAGCGTGACCGTGGCCGCCGGCGGCTATGCGGTGCTCGGCATCTTCGATCCCGCGATGCTCCCCGCCTTCGCGGATTACAGCTTCGCGACCGACTACACGCAGACCTGGCTCGCCGCCGCCGCGATCGACGTCGAGACCTGCGGCGCGCGCATCGACCTCGCGACGTACGACGTGCTGCCCAAGCAGGGCTCGTTCTCGTTCACCGGTGCGTCGGCACCGGATGCCGACCAGAACGACGACCTCGCACGGTGGTGCACCGATCCGAACATGGTCGGGACGACGTTCCCGGGCTCCCCCCAACAACCCAACCTGGCATGCCCATGAAGTCCACCGCCCTCCTCGTCCTGCTCGCAGCACTCGTTGCCTGCTCGCCTGTCGGCGGCGATCGCTACTCGCGCAAACAAGCGCAGAAGTCGCTCAAGAAGCTCGAGACCCCGGGCGTCGTGCTCGGCGAGTTCCGGGTGACCAAGGTCACCGACGGCGACACCGTTCGGGTCGACGGACTCGATGCATCGCTGCGCCTCCTCGGGATGGACTCCGAGGAGACGTTCAAGAGCGAGTCGGACCGACGCGCGGTCGAGGCGAGCTGGGAGCAGTACCTCAAGGACAAGAAGGGGACGTCGAACCGCCCGATCAAGGCTGCCTCGCCGATGGGCGAGGTCGGCAAGGACTGGGCGGTGCAGTGGTTCGACGGCGTCGGCAAGGTCCGCGTCGAGCGCGACCACCCGGCGGAGATCCGGGACCGCTTCAACCGCTACCTCGCGTACGTGTTCGCCCAGAAGAACGGCATCTGGCTCAACTACAACGTCGAGGCCGTGCGCGCCGGGATGTCGCCCTACTTCGCGAAGTACGGCTACTCGCGCCGGTTCCACAACGAGTTCGTCGCCGCGCAGGACGAGGCGCGCAACGGCAAGCGCGGGATCTGGGCGCCGGGCGCCCTCGCGTATCCCGACTACGCGGAGCGCGAGGCCTGGTGGAACGCGCGCGGTGCGTTCATGGAGGCGTTCCGCAACGCGGGCAAGGACAAGGCGAACTACATCGACCTCACGCACTGGGATGCGATGCGGCGGCTCGAGGAGCACGTCGGCAAGGAGGTCCACGTGATCTCGACGGTCAGCGAGGTCCGGATCGGCGAGCGTGGGCCGTCGCGCGTCACGCTCTCGCACCGCATGTTCAACGACTTCCCGCTGATCTTCTTCGACAAGGACGTGCTCGGCACCTCGGGGATCACCGAGTGGAAGAGCGAGTTCATCGTCGTCACCGGCGTGCCCACGTTCTACGAGAGCAAGCAGACGAAGAAGAAGCAGCTCCAGATCATGGTGGACCGGGCGAGCCAGATCAAGCTGTCGCCGGTCCCCGGCCTCGTCGCCCCCAGCCTCACCACCACCACCACCACGGCGAGCCCGTGACGCAGCACACGCGTCGCCGGGCCTCCGCGTGCGATGCTAGGAGCTCCATGCTTCCACTCGTCAAGCCCCGCGCGCTCGCGCTCGCGCGATCTGGACTGTCGGCCGGACTCGCGGCGCTGCTCGCGGTTGGCGCCGCGGGGTGCGGTCCCGAGGACGACGAGGGCGGCTGCAGGGACACGCTGGTCGCCGGCGACCTCGTGATCACCGAGGTGTTCGCTGACTACGCGGCCGCCGCGGGGACCGGCACCGACGAGGGCAAGGAGTGGTTCGAGATCTACAACGCGGCGGATCGACCGGTCGAGCTCGAGGGGCTCACCCTCACCCACGCCCGCCCCGACGGCTCGGGCACGCGCAAGCTCCACATCATGCGCGCGATCACCATCGCCCCCGGCCAGTACCTGACCCTCGGCAACTCGGCGAGTGACCTGCTACCCGCGTACGTCGACTACGGCTACAGCGCGGACCTCGGCGACATGTTCAACAGCGGCGGCGGGAAGCTCGAGCTGACCTGCGGCAGCAAGCAGATCGACGTCGCGATCTACGACAGCGTGCGCAGCGGCCGGTCGCGCCAGGTCACCGCCGGCCAGCCGCCCGACTACACGCTCAACGACAACCAGGCGAACTGGTGCGAGGCCGCGGCCACCGAGTTCGAGACCAACAACTTCGGGACCCCGGGCTCGGAGAACGACTGCCGCTCGGTCGTGCTCGGCCAGTGCACGGATGGCAGCGGCATGCGCGAGGCGGTGCCACCGGCGGCCGGCCAGCTCGTCATCACCGAGGTGATGCCCGGCCCCGGCGCGGTGAGCGACACCGTCGGCGAGTGGTTCGAGGCGCGCGCGTTCGCCGACTTCGATCTGAACGGCGTCGGCCTCGACCGCGCCGGCGACACCACCGCGACGCCCGACCTGATCACGTCCCCCGACTGCATCCACGTGACCAGCGGCGACCTCGTCGTGTTCGCGAAGTCGGCTGACCCCGCGATCAACAACCTGCCGGCGGGCATCGTCCGCGGCACGTTCCGGTTCTCGCTCGTCGCCGGCACGGCCGCGGCGCCCGGGGACGTCCAGATCCTCCACAACGGCACCCTGATCGACGCGATCACGTGGACGCGGTCGACGGCCGGCAGGTCGGTCCAGCTCGATCCCGACCTCGTCGACCCGACGTCGAACGACAGCCCGAGCAACTTCTGCGACGGCACCGCGCCGTACGGCGCGATGTACGGCTCGCCGCCGAAGCAGGATCTCGGCACGCCGGGCGGGCTCAACTCGCAATGCACGCTGCTGCCGCCGGCCGGCATGTGCGACGCCAACGGCACGCTGCGGCCGATCATCAAGCCGGTCGCCGGGCAGCTCGTGATCACGGAGTTCCTCGCGAACCCGTCGGGCACGACCGACAGCGTCCGCGAGTGGGTCGAGATCCTGAACACCGGCGCGACGCCGTTCGATCTCAACGGGCTCACGCTGGGTCGCGCGAGCGGGACCGGCGCGCCGGTGAGCTCCGCTGCCTGCTTGTCGGTCGAGGGCGGCGCGTTCGGCCTGTTCGCGCGGTCGAACGATGCGACGTTGAACGGCATGCTGCCGGCGCCCGACGCGACCTATGCGATCGCGCTCGTCGATAGCAACGGTGACATCGAGGTCCGCGACGGGGCGACCGTGCTCGACGCGGTGGCGTGGACCAACGGGATCGCCTCCGGCGTCACCCGCCAGCTCGACCCCGACTCGCTGACGGCGGCGGCGAACGACAACGCCTCCGCGGCGCCGTGGTGCGCCGGCACGACCGCCTACGGCGATGCCACGAACCTGGGCACCCCGAAGGCGGCGAACGCGCAGTGCCCGTAGCGGTGGGTCGCCTGGTCGCGTGCGGCGTGCTCGCGGGCCTCGGTGCCTGCAGCCCCGGCGTCGACACCGCCGTCGTCATCCGGGTGATCGACGGTGACACCGTCGAGCTCGAGGGCGGCGAGCGCGTCCGCTACCTGATGGTCAACACCCCGGAGACCACGGGCGGCAAGAACGAGTGCTACGGGTCCAACGCGGTGACGTTCAACACCGACCTCGTCCTGGGCAAGGAGGTCGAGCTCCGCTACGACGTCCAGGAGCAGGACAACTTCGGCCGCACGCTCGCGTACGTCAGCGTCGAGGGCATGGAGGTCAACCGCCTGATCGTCGATCGCGGCTTCGGCTGTGTGCTCCACATCGCACCGAATGGCACCGACCGTCTCGACGAGTTCGTCTCCCTCGAGCAGGCCGCCCGGCTCGCCAAGCGCGGCCTCTGGGGCACCTGCGATCCCATCCCGTGTGACTGAGGCGGCCTGGATCTGAATTTGGTCCACGCTGCGTGTTACCGTGACAGCAGTGCGTGGTGCGCTCGTAGCTCGTCCTCTGTTCGCGGCTCTGATCGCGCTCGTCGCCGCGGCCCGTCCCGCGACGGCGACGCCGTACGAGACCTTCATCGACGTCAACGATCAGGCGGATCTCGATGACCTGCTCGCGGCCGGCGACATCACGACCGACACCTACGACGAGCTCCTCGAGCTGCTGTCGAACGGCGTCGATCTGAGCACCGCGGATCGCGCCGATCTCTACACGCTACCGAACCTGACCTACGACGACGCCGACGCGATCATCGCGTTCCGCGAGCTCCAGAAGGGCGCGATCCGCGACCCCGCGGCGCTGGTCTCGGCGGGCGTGCTTACCGAGGACAAGCTCCTCGCGATCTCCTCGTTCATCATCGTCAGCGCGCCCGATGACCGGCTCAAGGTCCGCGGCTGGATGCAGTTCGGCACGCGCTGGGCGCCGAGTGACGGCGACGACTACCTGCCGCCGTTCATGACGCGCGGCCGGTTCACGACGCTCAAGCACCTGCGGATGGGCTACGCGGCGACGCTGACGCGCCTGCGGATCGGCGATCCAATCTACGACCCGAACCGCGGCTCGCTGGTCGCGGCTCCGCGCAGCCTGCAGGCGCACCTCCCGAAGGCGTACGTGATGTGGGAGGACAAGGACCTCTCGCTCGTCGCCGGTACCTACCGCGCGGGCTTCGGCCAGCGCCTGGTGTTCGACAACTCGAGCCGCTACACGCCGAACGGCTTCACGTATGACGACCAGCTGACGTTCTCGGCGGACCTCGCGACCGAGTGCCGCGAATCGGGTGCCGAGCTGCCGTCGCCGTGCCTCGGTGCCTCCCGCTACCAGTACGTCACGCCGGACTGGCGCTGGCGCGACGGGCTGTTCGGTGTCGGTGCGGGCGCGCGGCGCATCGAGGTCGGCACCGGCTGGCTGCAGCTCTACGGCTGGGCATCGTCGTCGCGGCGGTCGATCTACCAGTACGAGCTCGTGGACTCCGGACGCTGCGCCGATCCCAGCAACGACAGCGATCCCGCGTGCGCCGCGCCGCCGGTGCTGGTCCGCCCCGAGGGCGACCCGCTCGCGCCGACCACCCGCCACTCGTTCGCGACGTTGCCGAACGTGTTCCGCGAGAACCTCGCCGGCGCCAACATCGCGTACTTCGCAGATCGCCGGAGCTCGGTGGGCCTCACGGCGTACGCGGCGAACGAGCAGGACCTGATCGCCGGCATCGACCTCGACACCCAGGAGTGGTCGCGGACCCCGAACGGCCGCCGGTTTGGCGCCGCCGGCGTGAACTTCTCGTTCGGCCGGGGCTGGCTCGACGTGTTCGGCGAGGGTGGCTTCAGCTTCGATCGCCAGCCGGATCCCACGGGTCCCATCGAGGGCGGTGGCGGGCCCGGGGCGATCCTGCGGCTCACCGCGACCAAGCAGAAGCAAGAGCTCGAGGCGACGCTGCGCTACTACGGCATCGACTACGCGAACCCGTACGCGCGTCCGATCTCGCAGCCGGACGAGCTCGACGGGCTCCGCGCGCGCGACGAGGTTGGCGGTCGGCTCCGCTACATCACGAGCCAGAAGCGCTACACGCTGCGCGCCGCGGTCGACCTGTGGACACCGCTGACGACGATGTCGGACGCCCGCATCCTCGGCACCGAGCGTGCCCAGCCGAAGCTCGACACGTACCTGCGCACCGACGTCCGGACCTCGAACGAGCTGTGGCTCGGTCTGTGGCTGCGCTACCAGGACAAGGATCTGCGGCGCGGCGGTCACGACCAGTGCTTCGAGGTCTCGACCGAGGAGAACGAGCAGGGCGAGCCGATCCCGTGCGCGGGCCGCCAGCTCACGACGAACGCCCGGGCGCGCTACCAGCCCAACCGGCGGCTGAGCTACACGGCGATGTTCCAGCACCGCCTGCTCGACGACGAGTCCGCGTCCGACAAGAAGTTCCGGCAGGACCTCGGCGGGTGGCTGGTCGTGCTCTGGCGCCCCCAGCCCCGGCTGCGCTTCCGGGGCCGCGCGCGCTACCTCAACGAGGCGATCAGCGACAGCGGCTACCTCGAGCGCTCGGCCTCGGTGCTCGGCGACGCGGTCTTCGGGCTGCGTGACCGGGACTCGCTCCGCGTGCGCGTCGATACGAAGTTCTGGCTCGATGATCGCGCGAGCACCAAGGATCGCGAGCCGAGCCCCGAGGTCCAGCTCTGGCTGTCGTATGAAGCGCGCCTGTAGTAGCGTCGCCAGGTGATGGCGCAGCCGACATCGAGCCGGCACCCTGTTACAGGAGGATGTCCTTGGCCCTGACCACCATCATCGTCGGTTGCGATCTCTCGGCACCGGCGGATCACGCACTCGATCGAGCGGTCGCCCTGGCCGAGCTCCACCGCGCGCGCATCATCCTCGTGCACGCGCAGGCGAACGATGCCGCGGTGCCCGAGGTCGACAACGAGATGCTCGCGCAGATCGGCGAGGTCTCGGCCGCGGTGCGCGTCGTCGAGGCGCGCCAGCTCGCGGATCGGCTCGCCGCCGTCGAGGCGCGCGGGCTGCGCGTCGATCTGGTCACCCGGGTCGGTCCCGCCGACGAGGTGCTGACCGCCACCGCGCTCGAGCACGCCGCGGAGCTCATCGTGATCGGCTCGCACGGTCACACCGGGCTCACCCGGATGCTGCTTGGCAGCGTCGCGTCATCGACGATCCGGCACGCCACGTGCGACGTCCTGGTGTGCCGTGGCCCGGCCGTGAAGGCGCCGTTCCAGCGCCCTCTGGTCGCCACCGACTTCTCCGAGGCTGCCGCCAAGGCGCTCGCGCATGCCGCGCTGCTGACCGCACCCGGCGCGACGATCGACGTCATCCACGCCTGGCAGCTCCCTGCCGGTTCGTGGGGCGCGACCCTGATGGGGCAGGCACGGTTCCCGTGGTCGACGGTGCGCGACGCGGTGCTCGCGGGCGCACGCGCGCTCGCCGACAAGCTCGAGCTCGAGCACGCCAACATGGGGCATCCACTCCACGTCGAGCTCGTGCAGGGCGCCGCGGCCACCGTCATCACCCACGCGGCCGAGAAGAACGGCCACGATCTGATCGCGGTTGGCGCCCACGGCCACCGCGGGGTCCGCCGGCTCCTGCTCGGCAGCGTCGCCGAGAACACGATCCGGCACTCCCCGTGCTCGGTCCTCGTCGTTCACGGCGAGCACCACAAGCACTGACGAGCCCGCCAAGGAATATTTCAGGAGGGGGATTCCCCCTCCTGCATTGGATCGTTGGCGGCCTTGGCGCGCTTGGCGCCCCGTCTCTGCTTCTCGGCTCGGCTCGGCTCGGCTCAGCTCAGCTCAGCTGCCGCCTTCGAGCGTCAGCGCGACGAGCTTGTTGTCTTCCTTCGCGGCTTCGTCGGCGCCCGGCAGCGGCTTCTTCTGCTCGGTGATGTTCGGCCAGGTCTCGGCCGTCGCGGCCTGCGTCTTGAGGTGCTCCGGCCACGACGCGGTGTCGACTTCGGAGAACTTCTTCGCGCCGCTGGTCGCCGCGTTGATGTCCTTGTAGATGGCCCACTTCGACGGGAGCTCGCTCTCCTCGAAGATCGCCGTCGTCGGGCACTCGGGCTCGCACGCGCCGCAGTCGATGCACTCGTCCGGGTTGATCGCGATCGAGTTCTTGCCCTCGTAGAAGCAGTCCACGGGACACACCGCAACGCAGTCGGTGTACTTGCACTTCACGCAGGGGTCGGCGACCACGTATGCCATGGCGCGATCTAGCCATATCCCACGCGTCCCCGGAAGGCGTGGATGCACCGATTCCTGCGCCCTGAAAGGTGCTAATTGTCGCGCGTGAAGTCGCTCCTCTGCCTGGCCGTGTTCGTTGGTGCCGCGAGCTGTCAGCGTGACGCGGACCCACCGCCCGCCCCGGTCACCTCCGCCGTGACAGCCTCGGGCGTCGCCGCCGGCTCGGCCGGCCCGGCAGGCTCGGCCGGCTCCGCCGCGGGCGCCACGGGCACCGGCGACCCCGCGTACGCGAAGGACATCGAGGCCTTGTGCGATGCGTTCGATCGCTCGGGAGCCGCGGAGCTGCCCGCCCATGCCCGCCAGCTCACGATCGCGCAGTGGCTGCCGGCCAACCTCCAGACCGCGGCGTCCCGCGACTTCCTCGTCCGGATCCAGCCGCTGGTCGGCGAGCCCAAGGCCGCGGCGCTCGAGGCCGAGGCGAGGCGGGTCGGCCTGTCCGGCTGCCGGCTCGCCGCCGAGTGGCGCACGCCGACGCCCTGAGCTCAGTCGTCGCGGGATCGGATGCGCGGCGCGCCGGCCTCGCGTCCCGTGATCGGCGCGTTCGTGACCTCCGGCGGCGCCGGCGAGATCTGGTAGCGGTGCTCGATGAGGCTGTGGAGCGCGTAGATCACGGGCGTCACGAGGATCGCCGCGGCCAGCTTGACGAGGTACGAGGTCAGCACGATCGCGCCGTACTGCGCGAACGTCACCTTGCCGCCCCACACCAGCCCCGAGATCACCGCGGTGTCGATCAGCTGCGAGACCGCGGTCGAGCCGGTCGCGCGCAGCCACAGCATGCGGTTGCCCGTCCACTTCTTGACCAGGAAGAACACGGAGATGTCGACCATGTTGGCGAGCAGGAAGGCCGCCATCGACGACAGCTGGATCCGCGTCGCCTGCGTGAACACGACGTCGAACTCCTTCGGCGTGATGCCGGTCCAGTCCGCGCCGAGCGTCACCGACCACCAGGGCATCGCGTCGGACGCGTAGACGATCGCGAAGGTCAGCCCGACCATCGCGAACGCGAGGAACGTGACCCGCCGCACGACCTGCTTGCCGTAGAACTCGTTGAGGATGTCGGTGAGGATGAACGTCACCGGAAACGCGAGCTGGCCGACGGAGAACGGCCACTCGCGCCCGAACGCGTGGATCGCGGTGACCTTGCCGCCGACGAGGTCGCCCACGACCAGGCAGGTGATGAACACCGCGACGAGGGTGACGAACAGGGACAGCCGCGCATCCAGCTTCACGGCGCGACTGTGTCACAACATACGTTTTCCCGAGATGTTGTAGATGGCGCGGCGGGCGTGCCACGATCTTTCCGATGAGGAGCGAGGTCGCCGTGCGGGCATGGCTGGGGGTGTGGGGAGTCTGCGCGGCGAGCGGATGCAACGCGTTCTTCGGGCTCGGCGAGACCGTGTCGATCGACGCGTCGGTGCCGCCGGACGTACCCCTGATCCCGGCGAAGCTGACGTACGAGGTCGCGCTGACGACGCGGGATGGCAAGCAGGATCCGGCGATCCTGTCGCTGCCGATCGAGCCCGCGCCCGTGATCCGCATCGGCTTGCTCGACGAGCCTCTGGTCGCGACGACCTACCTCGATACCGGGGCGTTCGGCTATCCGCAGGCCTTCATCGGCAAGCCCTGGCGCGTCGAGTACCGGCCGCCCGGCGACGTCGTGCACGAGGTGCAGTGGAGCCCGGCCGCCGGCGAGGGCCACCTCGTGGTCCCGCACGTCGGCCGGCGCGCACGCACCGCGGCCGCGCCCGGGACCGGATACCGGATCACCACCTCGACGAACACGGTCTGGCACGGCGTCAACGACGGCACGTCGCCCAACCGGACAACGATCTACAGCACCGGGTACTGGACGCGCACCGCGCTCACCGGAGGGGCCACGACGTCGATCAACCTCGATCTCTCCACGGTGCCACCGCTCAGCGGCGCGCCCGGGGTACCCGATGGCGACCAGGGTGATGTCGTGGTGGCGATCGATCGCGCCGTGGATGGGACCTGCTTCGTCGCGGATGCGAACGCCGCCTTCATCGCCACGCCGCTCACGTCGGGTGCGCTCGTCCCGGTCACCGCAATGTCGGCGGGGGGGAGCGTCGCGCTGGCGATCTCCTATTCGCAGGGCCAGGTAAGCTTGTTCGGGCGCCTGCACGCCGCCCTCGCATCCCGGCGCAATGCAGCGGCGGGCAGCGACGCCGCCGCGAGCACCTTCGGGCGCGCGGCGCACACCGACATGCCCGGCTTCACGCACGAGTTCAACGGGATCCCCGCCCCGCTGTTCGTGCCGCTCGCCGAGTGCACGATCCCCGCTTCTGCTGGGAGCGTGATGACGTCCCCGTTCAAAGATCTCGGTGTGCTCAAGGATCTCTCCGGCGTGCTGTTCGCGTACGTCGCGAACCGGCGGCAGGTCGGCGCCACCGGCTTGACCTCGAGCCTCGCGTCGCTGACCACCGCGAGCGTCGGGATGACCGCCGCCCCGAGCTTCGGCGTGCCGCTCGCCACGACGATCATGCTCGGCGCGCATGACCTCGCGGGGGGCACCGATGGGCAGGTGATCGACGCGACCCCGCTGACCCTGACGTTCGGGGTCGAGGCCGCACCCAGCGGGGACCTCGTCCTCGACTACTTCGAGGTCGTGCTCCTGCGCACCGATGGCGCGACGCCCGTCCCGGTGCGGGTCTACGTGGGGACCGACGTCGTGACGCGCTCGATCCGGTTCGATCCGGCGGTCATGGAGCCTGGCATCCCGTACGTGTTCGCGATCCGCACGTACCGCGGCCGGCCCGACGCGCGGAGGGGGGAGTTCCGCCGGATCACGTACCCGCAGGTGATGGGCACCGTTCACTCGTTCTCGTTCAGCCGGCTGCCCTGACGACGTAGCCCTCGGGCGCGTGCGTCGAGACCGGCGAGCGCGCGTCCGCCGGCTGGCCGGATACCGTCCGGGCACCGGACACTCCGGACGCGCGCGCATGGCGGATCAACAGCTTGCGCCCGGCACGCTCCGTGGAATGGGTCACCGCGGAGGTTATCCATGTCGTCGGACAAGAAGAACAAGAGCATCGGTGAGGCGATCCGCGCCATCCACAAGCAATTCGGTTCGGGCTCGATCATGCGGCTCGATGGCAGCGAGGTGCCGCAGGTCGACGTGATCCCGACCGGCTCGGTCGCGCTCGACGTGGCGCTGGGCTGCGGCGGCCTGCCGCGCGGGCGCATCATCGAGATCTACGGGCCCGAGTCGTCGGGCAAGACCACGCTGACGCTGCACGCGATCGCCGAGGCCCAGCGCGGCGGCGGCGTGTGCGCCTTCATCGACGCCGAGCACGCGCTCGACACCGAGTACGCCCGCCGGCTCGGCGTCGATCTCGAGGACCTCCTCGTCAGCCAGCCCGACTGCGGCGAGCAGGCGCTCGAGATCTGCGACACGCTGGTCCGCACCGGCGCGATCGACCTCATCGTCGTCGACTCGGTCGCCGCGCTGACGCCGCGCGCCGAGATCGAGGGCGACATGGGTGACTCGCACATGGGCCTGCAGGCCCGGCTGATGAGCCAGGCGCTCCGCAAGCTGACCGCGGTGATCTCGAAGACGAAGACCATCGTGATCTTCATCAACCAGCTGCGGCAGAAGATCGGCGTCGTCTACGGCAACCCGGAGACCACGACGGGCGGCAACGCGCTGAAGTTCTACTGCTCGGTGCGGCTCGACATCCGCCGCAAGAAGGCGATCAAGCGCGGCGACGACACGATCGGCAGCGAGTGCAAGGTCAAGGTGGTCAAGAACAAGATGGCCCCGCCGTTCCGCGAGGCGGACTTCGACATCATGTACGGCACCGGCATCAACAAGCTCGGTGAGCTCGTCGATACGTCCGAGAAGCTCGGCCTCGTCGAGAAGTCGGGCACCTGGTACTCGTATGGCGGCGTCAAGATCGGCCAGGGGCGCGACAAGATGCTCGCGCACCTCGACGAGCATCCAGCGCTCCAGCAGCAGCTCCGCGACGCGCTCGTCAAGCAGGCGCGGCTGACCACGGCCCACGGCGCCAACGGGGCCAACGGCCTCCACGGAGCCCCGGGCGTGACCAACGGAGTCGCGGCGTGAGCGGGCGCGAACAGCCGGCGCTCGCGAGCGCCGCTGGCGAGGGCGCCGCCCCTCGCGCGGCGCGCGACCCTGGCCCACCCGAGGAGGCTCCGGAGACGGCACCCGAGCTGCGAGCCATCGCGCAGCAGCTGTATGGCCACGTGGTCGACTCGATCGACTTCGTCCGGCTCTACGGCTTCGAGCAGCTGCTGTGGAGCGTGCTCCACGAGCGAGGGATCGATGACCCGGAGGGCGAGGTCGCGAGGCAGCTGCTGGTCGACGTGGTGACCCGCGCCGCGGGCGATCCGGCCAGCTACTTCCCGATCAGCCCGCCGCACGGAATCACGAAGGAGGAGGCGAAGGCCGTCGAGTTCGATGACGACTGCCCGTTCTGCAAGATGGAAGCAGAGGAGGCCGCGCACGCCGCCTCGCCCGAGGGGATCGCGGACGAGCTGGCGTGGCAAGCCGAGCTCGAGAACATGGGCAAGGCGTTCGCGAGTAGCGCCCGCGCATGGCGCGAGCAGCACGCCGACGCGCTCGCGCGCCGGGGCCTTGCCCCGCCGTCGACGACCGAGCCGCCGGCGGCGGCTCGGGGTGCGGCGGACCGGTGCAC
>JALZOI010000384.1 GCA_030857245.1 Myxococcota bacterium | reverse complement strand
GCTTCGCACCGCGGTCACGGCCCTCGCGGACAGCGTGCGCGCCGCGCCGACGATCCCCGTGCTGACCCGCGGCTGGGTCGACTGCCTCGCGACGGTGGCGCTGATCCGCGGCGGCGCGAGCGCATCGGCGCTCGAGCGCTGCGGCGACACCAAGCTCCCGGACCACCTGCGGCTGCCCCTGCTCGGCGAGCTGGTGACGGCCAAGGCGGAGACGCTGGCGACGCGCCGGCTCGCCGTGCGCACGCTGCTCGCACACGCCGATCCGCGGGTGCGCGCGGCGGGCATCGCAGCTCTCCCGGCGCTGTGGGCCGAGGGCGACGACGCCGATCACCGCTCGACCCTGAACACGCTCGTCGCCGCCCTGGCGTCGCCGGATCCGATCCTCGTCGGCACCGCCGCCGAGGCCGCGCCGGCGATCTACGAGGCCATCGGCACGGGCGATCGGAGCGCGCTCGACGCCGCGATCGTCACGCGCGCCCGCGGGGAGCGCGACGTCGAGATCGCGACCGCGCTCTACGGGCTGATCGGGAAGCATGCGATCGGAGCCGGGGTCGAGGCGTGCCGGAGCGGGATCGCCGGGCATCCCGTGCTCGCGAAGGCGGCCGCCGAGTGCCTCCGCCTGCTCGGTGATACCCCGAGCGCACCAGCCGCACCGCCGGCGGTCGCGCCGCCCGCGGTCGACATCACCGCGGTGATCGGCCGCCGCGTGCGCTGGCACGTCACCACGACGACCGGCGAGCTCGTGATCGAGCTGCAGCCCGACGTCGCGCCGTGGGCGGTCGCCACGATCGTCGCGCTGACGCGCCGCGGCTACTACGACAACCTCGAGCTCCACCGCGTCGTCCCCGGCTTCGTGGTGCAGGGCGGCGATCCGACCGAGTCGGGCTGGGGCGGCCCGGGCTTCATGATCCCCGCCGAGCCAGCGAGCGTGGCCGATGGTCCGGGCTTCCGCGCGGGCGGCGTGGGGATCGCCGACGCGGGGCGCGACAGTGGTGGGTCGCAGTGGTTCGTCATGCACGCCCGCGCGCCGCACCTGGATGGCCGCTACACGTGGGTCGGCCAGCTCCTGAACGCCGGGTCCGCGGATGCCCTGCTGATCGGCGACCGCGTGGTCCGCGCGACCGTCGAGATCACCGCGCGCCCGGGCTCGCCACGTCCGCTCGCTGCGCGCAGCCCTCGGTCGCGCGAGATCGCTGTCCACCGGTCGGCCGGGCCGGGCATCTAGCCGGCATGCGCCAGACCGCCGTCCTCGGTTCGCTCCTCGCTGGAACGCTGCTGCTCGGCAGCCCCTCGAACCCCGCCGCGGCGTCGGACTCCGACGACGACGAAGCGGCCGAGCGAGCGGCCGAGCGGGAGGAAGAGGCGGCCGAGCGGGCGGAGGCGGCGGCCGAGCGCGCGATGGAGCTGGCGGAGGCGGCGGCCGAGCGCGCGATGGAGCAGGCCGAGGAGGCGGCGGAGCGGATCGTCCAGATCCCGAAGGTCCAGGCGAAGCTGGCGAAGCTCCAGCACCAGCTCACCCGCATGCAGCACAAGCTGCAGCGCCAGCTCGGCGGCGTGCACGGCCACGTCATGCTGGCTCCGATCCCCCCGCTACCCCCGTTGCCGCCCGCCCCGCCGCGCGCCCCTCGCGCTCCGCGGATGGCCCCGCCGCCGATGCCGCCGATGCCGCCGATGCCGCCGATGCCGCCGCTCCACGTCGGTCCCGACGGCGCGGTCTTCGACATCGAGTGGAACCTCGATGTCGAGATCGACGACGGCGATGACGACTAGCTCGAAGCGCTCGTGTAGCTGCGGATCGCCGTGCGCCACACCAGCCGGCTGATCACGAGCAGCGCCGCGGTGCCGCCGAGCGTCGCGATCGCGGTCCGGGCGTCGAGGCGGCCGAGCAGCGCCATCGCCGGGAACGTCGTCATCACCGCGATCGGGAACACGAACGTGAACACGAAGCGCCAGGCGCCGCGGAACACGTGCACCGGCCAGCGCGCGGTATCGAAGATCGCCCCGATCAGGAACGTCAGGTTGTCGAGTCGCACGACCCAGAACGACGCGGCCGCGAACACGATCCAGATCGCGTACATCGCGAGCACGCCGGCGACGAACAGCAGCAGCCCGAGCCCGACGTCGGTGATCGCCGGCGGCTCGCCGCGCAGGTAGAACGCGTAGATCATCAGCGCGATGGCGCCGAGCACGTCGAAGATCTTCCACGGCTCGAAGCGCGACGCCGAGATGATCGCCTGCGCGTCCATCGGCTTCAGCAGCACGTAGTCGAACGCGCCCGTCCGGATCCGCTCCACGAGATCGATCAGCGACGGGCTGATCACGCCCTCGAGCACCGCCTTCACGGCCAGGAAGAAGGCCATCACGATCAGCCCGGACGGCAGGTCCCAGCCCGCGACCGCCTCGCGATCCTGGTAGAGGACGAGGAACGGCAGCAGGGTGATCGCGGCCCACGCGAGCGTCATCACGCCCTCGATCAGAAAGTCCGAGCGGTAGGCCATGCCGGCGGCCGCGCTGATCCGCAGCTGGACGATGGCGAGGCGTGCGTACCGGATCATCCGCCGACCGCCTCGAAGTGGCGGAGCCCTCGCCGCCACACCCAGAGGGCGCCGGCCAGCGTGACGATCGTCCACGCGAGCTGGCCGAGCATGACGAGCACGAGCTCGCGCGGCTCGATCGCCTTCGTCATCAGCTCGACGGGCACGCTGAACATGAAGCGGAACGGCGAGACCTCGGCGATGTGGCGGAGCCCCCACGGCAGCAGCGGGATGGGCATCAGGTACCCCGAGAGCAGCGAGAACAGCCCGAAGTACAGGTTCAGCAGCGCCATCGTCTTCGTGAACAGGAAGGCGAGGGCGCCGAGCGCGAACATGCAGCTGAAGTTGATCAGCCACGCGAGCGCCAGCGACGGCACCACGAGCGCGAGCTGCGCCGGCGCGGTCGTCAGCGCGCTCGCACCGGAGCTGAGCAGCAGCACGGCCGCGACGGGCACGGCGACGATCGTGCGAAACGGCACCGCGGCGAGGTGGCTGGCCGCGAACGCGATGAACGGATGGATCGGTCGGAGCAGCCGCATCGCCATCGTGCCGACCCGGATCTCCTCGCTGATCTGCCAGGCGACCCACGAGCCCGTGAGGTTGCGGACCACCAGGCCGGCCAGGTAGTAGGCGATGAAGTCGGCGGACGTGTAGTTGCGGAACGGCGCCTCGGCCGCGACGCTGGTCCACAGCGCGAGCATGACGAGCGATAGCGTGGTCGTCAGGATCCAGACGAGGAACTCGGCCCGATACGCGACGGTCTCGGCCACCCCGACGCGCAGCAGCGTCGGGATCGCGCGGAGCGTGCGACCCGCGCTCATGGCACCGGCTCGGCCGCGCCGGTCGCCCGCGCGTCCTTCGACTTGCCGAACATCACGCGCAGGATCTCCTCGAGCGGCGGATCCTCGATCGCGAGGTCGGCGGCGCGCAGCGGGCCGAGGAGGTGTCCGACCGCCGCCGGGAGCTCGCGCTCCGAGACCCGCAGCGTGATCCGCTGGCCATCACGCGCGAGCAGGGTGCCGACCTTCGCGAGCTCCTCGTCGGTGACGCCGTTCAGCAGCGTGAAGGACACCCGCTTGTCGGGATCCATCGCCTTGATCAGGCCGCGCAGATCGCCGTCATGGATCAGCGTGCCCGCGTCGATCACGATGATCCGCGGACACAGCGCGACGACGTCGTCCATGTAGTGCGAGGTCAGCAGGACGGTGGCGTCGTGGCGCTGGTTGTAGCTGCGCACGAAGTCGCGGATCGCGAGCTGCATGCCGACGTCGAGGCCGATCGTCGGCTCGTCGAGGAACAGCGTGGTCGGGCGGTGGAGCAGCGCCGCCGCGAGCTCGCACTTCATGCGCTCGCCGAGCGAGAGCTGCCGGGTGGGCTTGTTGACGAGCGGGCCGAGATCGAGCAGGTCCGTCAGCTCCGCCATGCTCGCCGCGTACTGCGCGTGCGGCACGTCGAACACGGCGCGGTTCATCGCGTACGTCTCGGCGGGTGGCAGGTCCCAGATCAGCTGCGACTTCTGGCCCATCACGAGCGTGATCTTCTCGAGCAGCGCGGTCTGCCGGCGGAACGGCGTGAACCCCTCGACCTCGACGTCGCCGCTGGTCGGATGGAGCAGGCCGGCGAGCACCTTGAGCGTCGTCGTCTTGCCGGCGCCGTTCGGGCCGAGGAACCCGACGCGCTCGCCCCGCTCGATCGTGAAGCTGACGCCGTCGACGGCCTTGACGGTCTCGTACCGCCGGCGCACGAGTGACTTCATCGCCGAGACGAAGCCGGGCGGCCGCTTGTGCACCTTGAAGTGCTTCGTGAGATCGCGCGCCCGGATCACTGTCGCGAACCCTACTGCGCGAGCACGGTCCTGTCAGCCCGCGCCGCGCGTCCTGTCGACCTAACGCTTGGTGTCGTCGCGGACGGCGCGCGCGAGCTCGCCCACCGTCTTGATCGGCAGCGAATCGACGGCCTCGCCCTGCAGCATGGACTCGAGGAGGTGCGCGCCGACTTGCGCGAGCTGGACCAGCCCGGAGACGCGCGCCGCGATCACAGCGCTCCGAGCATCACTGCCGGCTTCGAGCTGCGCGTTGGCGCTCTCGAACGAATCGAGCGCGGTCTTGATCCACTGCAGCTCGCGCTCCCGGAACACCCGCGACACCATCTTCCAGATGTTGGTCTCGGCCTCGTAGTGCTCCTTGCGCCCGCCGACGACCCACGCCTTCTTGATGGCGCCCCACTCCTGCAGCTCGGTCAGCAGCATCGACACCGAGCCGGTCGACAGGCCGAGGCGCTCGCCGAGCTCGGCCGCGGTCAGCGGATGATCCTCGAGGTAGAGCACGGCCCACATGCGACCCATGTTCCGCTTGAAGCCCCACGACTCGATCAGCGCACCGACCGCGTCGGCGACCTTGAGCACGGCCGGGTCGACCCGCGGCGTCGTCATGACTGCTCGGGATCGTCGTCGGGCCGCGCGATCGCGAACTCGCGCGTCGTGACGCGGATGGCGCCGTCTTCGGGCAGCAGGCTGACGCCGGAGTGCTCGACCCGCCGGCGGTTGATGATCTCGACGATCTCGCGCTGCGACAGCCCGCCCGACGGCCGGATCGTCACGCTCGCCTCGCGACCCGTCCGGATCTCGCGCGCCGTCACCGACAGGATCGACTCGACATCGACCGTCATCACGAGCTCGACGCGCACGCTGCCGGCGGGGCCTGGCGGCAGATCCTCGAGCGTGACCTGCCCGAGCTTGCGGTTCTTGGAGGTGTCCTGGGCCTCGCCCTGGTAGAGCTCGATCGAGACGAACTTCTGGTTCTCGGAGGTCGTGGCGAACAGCCGGCGGGCCCGCACCGGCAGCATCGAGTTGCGGGGCAGCACGATCGCGAACTGCGACTCGCCGACCCGGATCCCGAGGTCGTGCGGCGTGACATCGAGGAGCTGCGCCTCGTCGGACTCGCCCGCGAGGATGCCCGCGTAGGCCGCGGCCCCGAGCGCGACGACCTCGTCGGGGTTCGCGCCCTTCGACGGCTTGCGCCCGAACATGCGCTCCACGATGTCCTGCACCGCCGGCCACCGGGTCATGCCGCCGACCAGCAAGATCTCCTCGAGGGCCGTGGGGGCGAGGCCGGCGTCGGCGAGCGCGCGCGCGACCGGTGCCTCCAGGCGCTCGAGCAGGTCCTTCGTGAGCTCCTCGACCTGGTCGCGGGTCAGCGTGCGCTCGAAGTTGAACGGCGCGCCGTGCTGATCGTTCGCGAGGAACGGCAGCTGGATCAGCGTCTCGCGGTCCATCGACAGCACCTTCTTCGCGTTCTCGCACGCCTCGCGGAGCCGCGAGATCGCCATCGGGATCCCGGTGAGATCGACGCGATGCTGATCGAAGACCTCGTCGGTGAAGCGCTCGAGGATCCGCCGATCCCAGTCCTCGCCGCCGAGCGCGGTATCGCCGCCGGTCGCGAGGACCTCGAAGATGCCGTTCTCGACGCTCATGATCGAGACGTCGAACGTCCCGCCGCCGAGATCGAACACGGCGATCAGCCGGCGGCCCTCGCGGACGCGGTGCGCGCCGTACGCGAGCGCGGCGGCCGTGGGCTCGTTGAGGATGCGGATGACATCGAGGCCGGCGATCTGGCCAGCGTCGCGCGTGGCCTGGCGCTGGGCGTCGTCGAAGTACGCCGGCACCGTGACCACCGCGCGCGTCACCGGCTCCCCGATCGCCTCCTCGGCGACCTTGCGGATCGCACGGAGCACGTGCGCGGCGATCTCCTGCGGCGACACCGGCTGGCCCTGCACGCGGACCCACGCATCACCGTTCGGCGCGGCGACGATCCGGAACGGCGCGAGTCGCGCGAACCACGAGACGTCGTCGGCGTTGACCTTGCGGCCGATCAGCCGCTTCGCGCCGTAGACCGTCGCCGACGCATTCGTCACGGCCTGGCGGCGTGCCCGCGTCCCGACGGCGACCTGGCCGTTCGACGCCCAGCTCACCCACGACGGGATCGTGCGTTCGCCGTCGGCGCCCGAGAGCGTGCGCGGCACGCCCTTGTCATCGAGGACGGCCACACAGGAGTTCGTGGTGCCGAGATCGATCCCGATGATCCGCGTCACGTTGGCTCCTTCTTCCCCATGAGCCGGGACAGCAGGCCCTTGCGCTCGTTCGTCGCCTGCCGGCGCATCTCCGCGAGCTCGCGGGCGGCGCGCTCGTTCGACGGATCGATCTCGAGCGCGATCTCGAAGCGCTGCGCGGCCTCCATGCGATCGCGCTGCGCGAGCGCGGCGAGGCCCTCGCACAGCTCGATGCCAGCGCGCAGCGTGCGGTCCGCCGGATACTTCTTCGCGAGGATCTTGTACGCGGCAACCGCCTCGTCGAGCTTGCCGGCATCGATCAGCGCCTCGGCGGCGGTGTGCTCGGTCTGCTCGTGGATCACCGGGGCCGGGGATCCGGCCGGCCGGCGCTCGCTCGGGGTCGGGGGCAGCGTGCCGCCCGCGCGGGGCTCGGAGCCGGGTAGCTTCGTCGTGAGATCATTGCTCGCGCTCGGCGCCGGCGGCGCCGGCTCGGGCGTCGGCTCGGGCTTCCGGGGCGCGGCCTCGGTGGCC
>JALZOI010001008.1 GCA_030857245.1 Myxococcota bacterium | reverse complement strand
ACCTCCGCCCGGGCGCGCTGGCGAGGCGGCGGGGGCTCGCCGCGGAGCACGCGATTCCACGCGCGCGCCCAGTAGGGCTCGACGATGACCAGGTGCCGCGTCGCCACCCGCTCCGCGGCGCGCAACGCCTCCTCGATCGTGCGAGCGCCGCCTCCGGACGCGTCAGGGCGCCGGAACGGCGTCTCCTGCGGCGCGCCCGTCCACCACGCCGCCCAGAAGTAGCGGCGGCGTTGCGTCGGTGTGATCGAGCACACGGCGGTGGCGAGGTCAGACATCTTCCGGCGTCTTCATACGCCGCGGCGAGCGCACGTCGCACGCGGTTCGGCGATGATGGTGCGTGTCCCGGTACGAGCGCCGCCAGCGCTACGAATGGACCTTTCGGGGCTCGAAGCAGTTTGTGCTCGTCAGCCAGGAGGGCCATCGCGTGACGGTCCGGCGTGGCGTCGTCGAGCCGGGCGGCGACCGCTACGATCGCGAGGCGAGCACGATCGAGCGCTACGCCAGCGGCGCCGAGGCCGACCGCGCGTTCGCGGCGGCGGGCCAGCTCGCGCGCGGCGAGGGTGGCCGCGCGATCCCCAGCCCGAAGTACGTGTGGCGCCGGCACCGCGAGCTCGAGGCCGGCTGCCTCGCGAGCCCCGATGATCCGGGTCCGTGGGAGCGCTACGCGGCGTGGCTGCGCGAGCACGCGGATCTCCGCGGCATGCTGGCCGCGCACGTCGGCGCCGAGGATCGCGCGTCCGCGAGCGAGCTCCTCTCCACCCACGCGTACGAGCTGCTCGGCACCGAGCATGCGCGGATCGAGGTCGACTACCGGCACGGCTTCATCGTCGAGGCGCGGATCGGCACCGACCTCGGTGCGACCACGCTCGACACGCTCGAGGAAGCGACGGCCACGTTCCTCGCGGCGCCCGGCGGTCGCTTCGTCGAGCGCCTGCGGTTCGGGCTCGCGGGGACGCGCGGCGACAACGACTGGGGCCCGACCATGCGCGCGATCGCCGTGTCGGGCTGCGCGACGCGGATCCGCGAGCTCCGGTTCGATGCCTACGCCAACGTCGACAGCGCGTTCGACGCCACCCCGATCGGGGACTGGTCGGATGCCTGGGCGGCACTCCCCGCGCTCGAGACCCTGCGGATCCGGGGCGGCGGTGGCGGCACGCTCGGCGCGCTGGATCTGCCGGCGCTCCGCGTGTTCGTGCGCGAGCACGCGAACCTGCGCGCGCGCGAGCTCGACGAGATCACGCGCGCGAGCTGGACGTCGCTCGAGACCCTCGTCCTCGACCTCGGCAGTCGCGCGAAGGGCGGCGAGGCGACGATCGCGGGCCTGCGGTCGATCCTGCGCGGCGTCGGCTTGCCCGAGCTCCGTCACCTCGCGCTCCGACGCTGCGAGTTCCCCGCGGACGTCATCGTCGAGCTCGCGCGCTCGCCGCTGCTCTCGCGGATCCGCTCGCTGTCGCTGCGCGGCGGCACGATGGCGAGCGACGCCGCGTCCGCGCTCGTCGACAACGCCAAGGCGTACGCGCACCTGGAGGCGCTCGACCTCGGCGGCAACCGCCTCAGCGACGCCGACCTCGCCCGGATCCGCGCCGTGCTGCCGACCGTCCGCGACGACTCGCAGCAGTAGCGGCGAGGGAAGAAAAGACGGGCCGCCAAGCGCGCCAAGGAGCGATCAGGACGGAGCGCGCGGCTTGTTCTCTCTCTCTCGCGCGCTCGTTCGGGGGCGCGCGCGACGGCTGACCCTTCCTTGGCGTGCTTGGCGGCCTCGGCGGCCCATCTCCGGGTCATCTCCGGGTCATCTCCGGGTCAGGCGCCTTCGATGCCGTACTGCCGCAGCTTCTTCCAGAGCGTCGTGCGGTTGATGCCGAGCATCGCCGCTGCCTTGGTCTTCTGACCCTCGCAGAGCTCGAGGACGCGGAGGATGTGCGTGCGCTCGAGCTCGTCGAGCGTCGGGACATGATCGCCGGTGAACGTGGTGAGGCCGACGGCGGGGACGGCGGGGCGCGGGCCGGCGACGTCGGCCGCGTCGAGCACGTCGCCGGCGGCGAGGATCACCGCGCGCTCGATGGTGTTCTCGAGCTCGCGGACGTTGCCCGGCCACGGCTGCGCGACGAGGTGAGCGATCGCCGCGTCGGTGAGGTGCGGGCGGCCGCGCTCGGCGCGGAGCG
>JALZOI010000383.1 GCA_030857245.1 Myxococcota bacterium | reverse complement strand
GCGCTCGCGCGGCTCGGGCTCGCAGCGTCCGACGACGACGAGATCATCCAGCGCGTGCGCGTCGCGCTGCTGGCGACCGACGGCGCCGGGATCAGCGGGTACTCGGGCCGGGGCGACCTGCGCTCCTACGTGCGCGCGGTCGCGGTGCGGATCGCGCTCAAGCGCCTCGAGCGCGAGGAGGCCGCGTCCCCCGATGACGACACCGACGTGCTGGCCTTCCAGCCCGACGCCGCCGACTCGCCCGAGCTGCGGCTCCTGAAGGATCGCTGCCGCAGCGATCTCCGCGGCGCTTTCGCGACGGCGCTGGCGAGCCTCGAGCCCCGCCAGCGCACGCTGCTGCGCCAGCACTACGTCGATGGGCTGACGATCGATGCCCTCGGCCGGCTCCACCGTGTCCACCGCTCCACCTGCGCACGGTGGATCGAGACCGCGCGCGCCGACGTGCTCACCGCGATCCGCCGCCACCTCCGGCAGGCCCTCGATCTCGGGGAGTCCGACCTCGAGAGTGCGCTCGCCCTCGTGCGCAGCCAGCTCGACCTCAGCCTGTCGCGCCAGCTCCCCCGGTGAGGCGCACGGGCGGCGTGCGGCGGGGCGCTGCGCTGCGCTGCGTGCCGGGCGCTCTCCGAAGAACTCGTGCCCGCGTGTGCGCGCCGTTTGCAGAGTCCGCCGAAGATGGACGCCAGAGCTCTGCCCGTCATCGGTTCGATGTCCTCGCGCGACGTCGCACCGTGGATCGAACGCCTCGCCCGCGTCGGCTTTGCCGCCAAGGGGGTGCTGTACCTGACCGTGGGCGCGCTCGCGACGAGCGCGGCGCTCGGCAGCGGTGGTCGCACTGGTGCTGATTCGCGCGGTGCGATGAACCGCCTCATCGAGGCGCCGTTCGGGCGGCCGCTGCTCGGGATCATCGCCATCGGCCTGCTCGGCTACGCGGTGTGGCGGATCGTCCAGGCGATCAAGGATCCGGAGCACCGGGGCACCGATGCCAAGGGCATCGCGATGCGGATCGGGTTCTTCGTACGCGGCCTGATCCACCTCGGGCTCGCCGGCACCGCGGCGAGCCTCGCGCTGTGGCAGCGTGGCGGCGGCAGCGGAGGCGGCGGCGATCGCGCGCGCGAGGGCACGGCCGAGGCGCTGAAGCTCCCCGGCGGCGTCTATCTGCTCTACGCGATCGCGGCCGCGTTCGCCGGCTACGGCGTGTATCAGCTCTACAAGGCCGCCAAGTCCAAGCTCGGCAAGCAGCTCGAGCTCGGTCGGCTGGCGCACGGCACCCGGCGCGTCGTGATCGGCGTGAGCCGCTTCGGCATCGCGGCCCGCGGCATCGTGTTTGGCACCGTCGGCGTGCTGCTCTACCGCGCCGCCAGCCAGAGCAGCGCCAAGGAGGCCGGCGGCATGGGCGACTCGATGCGGGAGCTGGCCTCGCTCGGCAAGTGGCCCTTCCTCGTGATCGCCCTCGGCCTCGGCGCGTACGGGATCTACGAGCTGATCAACGCGCGCTATCGCCGGATCGATTGCCGCTGACAACCTCTGCTCAGTCCTTACAAGTGGTTACATCTGCGCCGGCCGTGGTGCGGCCCGCGTGGGGGCCCGCCTCACGTGGTACGCGTCGGCGATGCTCGGACGAGGTGGACTCGGAGCGGTGGCGGCGCTGGTGCTCGGGTCATGCGGCAATGATGTCGGGGTCGTCGACCCCGGGCGCGTGACCCTGCACCGGCTGAACAATACCGAATACAACAACACGGTCCGCGACCTGCTCGGGACCACCCTGCGGCCGGCGGACGAGTTTCCGTCGGATGATCGCGGGTTTGGCTTCGACAACGTCGCCGACTCGCTCGCGCTCTCACCGCTGCAGGTCGAGCTCTACGAGCGCGCTGCCGAGGTGCTGATCGAGGAGGCGTTCCAGTCCTCGATCCCGTCGGCGCGGACCCGCACCGAGATCGAGACCCGGGGCGGGACCGCCGGCGCGGTGAGCGGCGACGGCTGGCTGTTCTTCACGAATGGGACGACGACCGTCCCGTTCGTGGTGACCCATACCGGCACCTACCGGATCGCGATCCGCGCCGGCGAGACCCACGCCGGCACCGAGTTCGCGAAGATGACGCTGCGGGTCTCGGGCGGCACGGTCCACCGATTCGACGTCGCGGCGCCGCGCACGATGCCCGCGGTCTACACGACCGAGCTCACCCTCCCCGCCGGTAACCATACCGCCGTCGTCGCGTTCACCAACGACGCGGTCATCGGCACCGCCGACCGCAACCTGTGGCTCGACTACGTCGAGGTCACCGGGCCGATCGGCGGGACGGTCGGCGACACCAGCAAGCGCGATCGCATCCTGGTCTGCGACCCCGCGACCGGCAGCGAGTGCATCACCCAGATCCTGCGGTCGTTCGTGCGCCGGGCGTGGCGCCGGCCGCCCACCGATGCCGAGCTCGCGCGCCTCGCGAAGCTGGTCGACATCGCGATGGATGCCGGCGACGACGTCACCGCTGGCATCAAGCTCGCTTTGCGCGGCGCCCTGGTGTCGCCGAGCTTCCTGTTCCGGGTCGAGCTCGATCCCCAGCCGACCTCGCTCGCGCCGCACCCGGTCTCGGGCTACGAGCTCGCCTCGCGGCTCTCGTACTTCGCGTGGAGCAGCATGCCCGACGACGCGCTGCTCGACGCCGCCGGCGCGGGGGAGCTCGCCCGCACCGACGACCTCCTCGCGCAGGTCGATCGCCTGCTCGCGGATCCGCGCGCCGCGGCGCTCACCCAGAACTTCGCGGGCCAGTGGCTGTTCACCCGCGCGCTCGGCGACCACGCTCCCGACGCCGCGACGTACCCGACGTACGACGCGCCGCTCGAGGCGGCGATGCGCGCCGAGACCCAGCGCTACTTCCAGGCGTTCCTCGAGGATGACCTGCCGATGGACCAGTTCCTCGTCGGTGACTTCACGTTCGTCAACGACCGGCTCGCCCGGCACTACGGCCTGCCGCTGCCGGGCTCGAGCGAGCTCGTGAAGGTCTCGCTCGCGGGCACGCCCCGCCGCGGCATCCTCACCCAGGGCTCGATCCTGACGGTGACCAGCCACCCGCGCCGGACCTCGCCGGTCAAGCGCGGCAAGTGGCTGCTCGATCAGCTGCTGTGCGCGCCGCCGCCGTCGCCACCGCCCGGCGTCGAGGGCCTGCTCGACGAGCAGATGCCGGTCCCGGGCGAGGAGCTCACGGTCCGCCAGCGGCTCGAGCAGCACCGCGAGGTCGAGTACTGCGCGACCTGCCACGATCAGATCGATCCACTCGGCTTCGGGCTCGAGCACTTCGACGGCATCGGCTCGTTCCGCATGCAGGAAGGCGCGGCCGCGGTCGATGCCTCCGGCGTGCTGCCCGACGGCACGGCGTTCTACGGGGCCACCGAGCTCGCCGAGATCCTCGCGGCCGATCCGCGGGTCTATCGCTGCATGGTCGAGAAGCTCTACACGTATGCCCTCGGCCGGGCGCCGAACACGCACGACGCCGTCCACCACATCGACGACCTGACCGCGGACTTCACCGCGCGTGGCTTCCTGCTGCGCGACCTCGTGAAATCGGTGGTCACCCATCCCGCGTTCCGCGACCGCCGAGGTGAGCCATGAAGTTCTCGCGACGCATGTTCCTCGGCGGCGCCGGCGCGCTGATCGCGCTCCCGCTCCTCGAGTCGCTGGTCCCGCGCGCCGCGCGCGGTGCCGCCCCCGGTGATCCCCCGAAGCGCTTCGTCGGCTTCTTCGTGCCGAACGGCATGGAGATGGCGAACTGGCAGCCGATCGGGCAGGGCCCCGACTACACGCTGCCGGCGAACGCCATCCTCGCGCCGCTGCTGCCGTTCCGCACGAAGGTGCTGATCCCGACCGGGCTCAACAACGTCCCGGCGCGGCCGGATGGCGTCGGCGATCACGGCTCCGGCTGCGGCGCCTTCCTCACCGCGGTCCACGTCGCGAAGACCGAGGGTGCCGACATCCGCAACGGCACGTCGGTCGATCAGCTCGCCGCCGCGCACCTCGGCAGGAACGTGCGCTACCGGTCGCTCGAGCTCGGCATCGAGCCGGGCTCCAGCGTCGGTGGCTGCGACTCCGGCTACAGCTGCGCGTACACCCGCAACATCTCGTGGGCGAACGCGACGACGCCGAACCCGAAGCTGACGAGCTCGCGCGTCGCCTTCGACCGGCTGTTCGCCGGCTTCGACCCGGACCTCACCGCCGCGCAGATCGCCAAGCGGCTGCGCTACCGCACGAGCGTGCTCGACTACGCGCGCGAGGACGCGACCACGCTGCGCGGCAAGCTCGGCCGCACCGACCAGGCGAAGCTCGACCAGTACCTGACCGGCGTGCGCGAGCTCGAGACCCGGCTCGCGCTGCCGTCGGCGCTGTGCGCCCCGGGGGCCGGCCCCGCGGGCGAGCTCGCCTACGTCGACCACGTGAAGTTCATGCTCGACCTGATCGCGCTGAGCTTCGCGTGCGACCAGACGCGGGTGGCGACCTTCATGCTCGGCAACGCCGGCTCGAACCGCAGCCACACGCACATCGGCGTGGCCGACGCGCACCACGATCTGTCCCACCACGCGGGCGATCCGGCGAAGAAGGCCAAGCTCGTGACGATCGACCGGTGGGAGGTCGCGCAGCTGGCCTACCTGCTCGCGAGGCTCGAGGAGCGCAAGGAGGTCGACGGCTCGTCGCTCCTCGATCACACGATCGGGTTCTTCTCGAGCGAGATCCAGGACGGCAACTCGCACTCTCACAACGACCTGCCGATCGTCGTGTTCGGCGGGGCGGGCGGCGCGATCACCACCGGCAGGCACACCGCGTTCGGCGGGCGCAAGGTCTCGGAGCTGTTCGTGACCATGCTCCAGGCCGTGGGCGCCCCGGTCACGTCGGTCGGCGATGGCACCGGACCGCTGCCCGGCCTCCTCGTCGCCTGACTCCCGGTTAGGTTCCGCGCGTTTCGGCCACCACTCCGGAGGCGCGACGACCGCCCGCTGAGCGAAGCTTTCCGCGATGAGTGCGGAGCTCGAGCTGACTGTCTTGCAGCAGGCGAACCACGAGCGGGGCTACCTCGCCGGGTTCGTCGTCACCGATCAGATGATCCTCGCCCTCGGCGGCGTGTCGAACGGGGGCCCCACCGTGGTCGCGTCGTCCAACGCGCGCGATTTCGCGCAGCGGGTGACGCCTCGCCGGCTCGGCCTGCGCGACGTGCTCGTCGTCGCTGACTCGATCTGGGCGTGCGGCGAGTACGGCCAGCTCGCGGTGACCCGCGATCACGCCGCGACCTGGACCCTGCAAGACACCGGCACCGACGCATGCCTGTATGCGCTCGCGCTCGCGCAGGACGGCGCGCTGTGGACCGTCGGCGATGGCGGCTATGCGGCGCGGCTGTTCGGCGGTCGGCCGACGCGGATCGATCTCGGGACGACGGCGCGGCTGGCCGCGGTGTATGCCGTGCGCGACGAGGTCGTCGTGCTCGGCTTCGACGGCATGATCCGGCGCTGGCGCGACGGCGCGACGAGGGCGGTCCCGTGCGGCACCGCAAAGCCGCTGACCGGCCTCATCGTCACGCCGAAGGGCACCTGGATCGTGATCGGCGATGGCGGCTTCGTGGCGCGCTCGCCCGATGGGCAGTGGTTCTCGCGGGCCCACCTCGGGGGCGACGCCGATCTCGAGGCGATCTCGATGCTGCCCGACGGCACGATCGTGATCGCCGGGGATCGCGGGCAGATCCTGCTGTCGCGCGACGACGGTCGGAGCTGGCAGCCGCTGGCGAACCCGCTGGGCCCGGCGCACCTGTGGTCGATCGAGCGGTTCGGGGACGGCGTGCTGATCGGCGGCGACGCCGGCCTGATCGTCAAGCTCGCGCCCAAGGGCGACGCGACCTGGGCGGATCGCAAGAACGTGTTCGGGATCGAGCCTCCGGTGGTGTCGCCGCTCGACGCGGTGTTCCTCGAGGGCCCGTCCGGGTTCGTCGAGCAGGGGCTCGCGGCGTACCTCGCGGCGATCGCCAACGACCCTGACAGCGCAGGCAGCGATGCGATCGCCGCCGGCACCGCCGATGGCGCCGACCGCGATGACGGCGACAGCGACGACGACCGCGCCGAGCACGATGACGACGACGACGACGACGATGACGACGACGACGGGGATCGCGACGCGTTCCGGCTGCTGGGGCGCCCGGGCTCCGCGGCGGACTTCCACGACATCTACGGCATCCCGCTGCCCGCCGAGGCCGCGCGGCTGTTCGCGGCGCTCGAGGGGCACGATCGCGGGAGCAGCTTCAAGGAGCTCCTGCTCGACCACGAGCTGCGGCCCGACGTCGGCGAGCACAACCTGTTCGAGTTGATGGTGCGGCGCAACCAGCACGCCTACCTCGGCACCGACCTCGTCGAGGCGTTCGCCGGCGTGTTCGGCCTCGCGTCGCAGGGCAACGGCGACACGTACCACTACGAGATCTACGAGTGGGACGGGCCGCGCCAGGTCCTGCACTACGATCACGAGACCGCCGCGTTCTCCGGCGTGTTCGCCGACTCGCTCGACAGCCTCGTCTACCTCGCCGCGATCACGAAGGCGGCCGACGACGGCAAGCTCTCGGAGCACGCCTACACGCGCGGCATCCGCAAGCTCCGCCGCAAGGTCGCGCCGACGTGGCACTTCGCGATCGCGGAGCGGGACGAGGGCTTCGTGGCGCTCGAGCCGCGCCGGCACGACAGCGAGTTCTTCTTCTACCGGTCACGGTGGATCTGCGCGCTCCTCAAGAACGATGGCGTCACGGACATCGACGATCTGCCCGGCCTGTTCATGGCCGACTTCAACCAGGTCGTGCCGCCCGACCAGCTCGCCGCGCGCTTCGAGGCCTGCGAGAAGTACATCCCGACCGCGCTCTACGCGATGTGGCGCGCGTTCCTGTTCGATGAGCCCGAGCTCGCACGCTACCTCGAGCTGGCGCGCGGCCACACCGCGCGGCTCGTGCGTGACGCGGCCCGGCTGATCGACGAGCTGCGCGCGGGGCGCAACGAGCTCGGCACGATCAAGGACGTCCGCGCGCACCTCGCCGCGTTCCGGGCGCTCGATCTCGATCCGCGGCGAGCTGCCGCACGCGCGGAGGAGGCCGCGGCCCGCGCTGCCGCCGAC
>JALZOI010000382.1 GCA_030857245.1 Myxococcota bacterium | reverse complement strand
CCTGCGGGGGCGCCTGATTTTTATACAACGGGGGCGCCTTCGGGGGCAGCGGTGCGGGATCGAAGATGCCCTCGAACAGCGTCGTGGTCCGGGTGCGGAGCGCCGCGCCGAGCCGGACGAGATCGCCCGGTGACAGCAGCTGGCGCAGCGCCTCGCTCGGCTTGCGCGTGAGCGACCAGACATCCGCGAGCCCGACCGCGGCCGAGCTGCTGCACACGGTGCCGATCACGGCGCCACACAGCGCGCCCGCGAGCAGGCCCGCGGCGGGCAACCCGAGCCACGTCCAGCGCGTGAAGTCGATGCCGCCGTGCGGGATGGCGGCGATCACCACGAGCCCGGCACTCGCCACCGCGTGCGCGACCATCGCGCCGAGGACGGCCCGGCGACGGCCGTGCTCGAACGTCGTGTAGGCGGCGAGCCGCCCGATCCCGCCCGCGGTGAGCAGCGCCGCGACCCCGGCGAACAGGGTCGCCAGCCGCATCACCGACATGAAGCCCGCATCGGGATTGCCGACCCCGAGCCGGGCCACGAGCCAGACCGTCGTGCCGAGGGTCGGAATCTCGAACGCGACGCCCGTCAGCAGCCCTTTCCAGAACGCCCAGCGCGGCTTGGCCGGGCGAACCGGCAGCGCGATCTCGCTGTCGTGACGCGGACTTCCGGACGAAGACTTCGAGTCAACCATGTGCCACGGGAGGGCCGCCCCCTGGGAAGGCCGCGCGTCGATCCATCGTAGCATGTCCCGACGTTGCTCGATTTCTCCACCGAGCGTCCGGGCCTGGACCGACCGTCGCCACCAGCACCCGATGTACAATCGCTCGAGGGGCCGCCAGCATGACCACTTCCATCCCAGCCCGTCCGTATGCGGCCGCGCACTTCGCGCTCGAGCTCGATCCGAACAAGGGTTCGATCGGGATGTTCCGGTCGATCGAAGGCGGCAGCATCAAGGCGGACGTGATGTCGTACCAGAACGGTACGAGCTACGACCGCTGGCGACAGCTCGGCAAGCCGAAGTTCGAGGACATCAAGATCCAGGTCGGGATGTCGATGTCGCCGCCGTTCTACGAGTGGATCGAGGCGTTCTTCTCCGGCGAGGTGCTCCGCAAGGACGGTGCGATCATCGCCGCGGATTTCAACTACGTCGAGCGCGCGCGCCGCGAGTTCACGCAGGCGCTGATCAAGGAGCTGACGTTCCCGAAGCTCGATGCGACCGACAAGAACCCGGCGTACATGAACGTCGCGATGGCGGTGGAGGGCATCGTGTTCAAGCCGGGCGGCGGCACGAAGATCACCAACACCAACTCCGGGGATCCGATGCAGGCCCAGCTGTGGACCGCCTGCAACTTCCGGTTCCGGCTCGACGGCTTCGAGAAGGAGTGCACGCGCGTCTCCAAGATCGACTCGTTCACCGTGAAGCAGAACATCATCGAGTACCACGCAGGTGGTGCCCGTGCGCCGACCAAGATCCCGAGCCAGATCGACTTCCCGCAGCTCTCGTTCTATGTGCCGGAGGTCGACGCCGGGAAGTTCCTCGAGCACTACGACAAGCGCGCCGTGCGAGGCGAGGCCACGCCCAGCCGGCTCACCGGCATGATCGAGACGTTCGATCTCGAGCGCCGCACCCTGTTCACGATGTCGTTCGCTGGTGCCGACATCGCGAACGTCACGTTCGACAAGTCCGACGCCGGTAGCGAGGAGATCAAGCAGGTGAAGATCGACCTCTACACGGAGTCGATGAAGTTCGATTACAAGAAGGTCTCGACGCCGCCGATCAGGTAGCCGCCTCGTGCGCGGCCGGTCCGCGGTGGCCTAGTTCCGACGCGACTCGCCACGCAACGAGTGCCAGCGCTCGATCGCCTCGCACTTCGCGGCCCCGAGGAGCTCGGCGACGGCTTCCCGCTCGTCGGGATCGCTGGCGAACGCTTCGACCGGCGTCAGCACGAAGGCGAGCACGTCGAGCGCACTCTGCGGATCCGGTTGATACGTGCTGCTGTACAGCGTCTCGCCCATGAGAGGCACACTCACACCCGGGGATCGAGGCGGCAAATTTTCGGCGAGTGGCGTTGCACGAATGGTGCACCTACATCCCATCTTCACCATCGAGGGCCCGAAACATCCGGGATCCGCCCACCCGTTGATATAGTCGACGGGTCGTGGAGAAGGTCGGGCTCCAGCAAGCAGCGGACAACGAGCGTCTGGGCTCGTACGAGATCATCCGCCGGCTGGCGCGGGGTGGCATGGCCGAGCTGTTCCTCGCCCGCACGGTCGGACCGCAGGGCTTCGAGAAGGTCGTCGCGCTCAAGAAGATCCTCCCGAAGTACGCCGACCGGCCCCGCTGGGTGCAGCTGTTCACCGACGAGGCCCGGCTCGCCGCCAGCCTGAGCCACGCCAACATCGTCCAGGTCAACGACATCGGCGTCGACGCGGGCCGCTACTTCTTCGCGATGGAGTACCTGCACGGGCAGGACGTCCGCACGATCCTGCACCGCGTGTGGCGCGAACGGCAGAAGCTGCCGGTGCGGTTCGCCGTCCAGATCGCGACCCAGATCGCCGCCGCGCTCGACTACGCGCACAACATGCGGAAGCCGGATGGCTCGCTGGTCAACATCGTCCACCGCGACGTCTCGCCATCGAACATCATCGTCACCTACGACGGCGCGGTGAAGCTGCTCGACTTCGGGGTCGCGAAGGCGTCGACCCGCACGGTCAAGACGCGGACCGGCACGCTCAAGGGCAAGATCTCGTACATGTCGCCCGAGCAGGCGAAGGGCGCGCCGGTCGATCGCCGGAGCGACATCTTCTCCCTCGGCATCCTGCTCTGGGAGATGGTCACGACGACGCGGCTGTTCCGCGGCGAGAACGATCTCGCGACGCTCCAGTTGATCATCAACGTGTCGCCGCGGCGACCGTCCGAGGTCCAGCCGGAGTGTCCGCCCGAGCTCGAGCGGATCATCCTCAAGGCGCTCTCGCAGGATGTCGCGACCCGCTACCAGACCGCCGATGAGCTGATGCGCGACCTCGAGACGTTCTCGCTCGCGCACGACATCGGGCAGTCGGCCACCGCGCTCAGCAGCTACGTCAGCGCCCTGTTCGAGCCGGAGATCAGCTCGTGGCGGGAGGCCTGCGCCGCCGGCATCCCGCTCGCCGAGCACCTGACCTACATCGGCGACATGACCGAGGAGGTCGGCGAGTCCGAGTTCATCGAGGCGATCGACGTCGCGGCGATGCTCGCCGCCGAGGAGGCCGAGCAGGCAGCGGAGGAGTCGTTCGACGAGCGCGGCGGTGATCGTGACGACGACGAGGACGAGGACGACGACGACGACGACGACGCCGGCCACACCGTCAACCACGACGAGCCGTCGACGCTGGTGCCGGGCGAGATCGTGCTGACCGCCGCGGATCCGGACCCGCGCGTCGCACCGCCCCGCGTCGCGCTCCCACCGGCGCGCCGGCCGTCGGTGCCGCCGGCGTCGGTGTCGGCGGCGTCCGCGATCCCGATGATCGGCGACGAGATGCCCACGCTGACGTCCGTCGATGGTCCGCCGACTCCGCCGGCGAATCCGTGGCCGATCCCGATGACCGCCAGCGAGGCCTCGGCGCAAGGCAGCTCGCCCTCGAACCCGTGGCCGCTGACCTCGAGCGGAACCTACGGCTCGTCGCCGAGCGCGCCGGCTCCGCCATTCGCTGTCGGGGAAACGTGGGGATCGCGGCTCGCGCGGTGGGCCCGCCGCCCGTTCCCGGTCGTCGCGATCGATGCGGCGACAGCCACGCGGTGGGAGCGCTGGGGCGTGGTGATCGCAGGCGGCGTGATCGCGCTCATCATCCTGACCTCGATCATCTCCGCGTTCTGACTCGCGTTGTAAGCTCCGCGCCATGGCTCGCTCCAAGGTCGCCGTGATCCGCGTTCGCCCGGATCACATCCTCGAGGACATCGAACGGCTGCACACGCTGGCCGACGTCGAGCAGGCCCTCAAGCCGGGCGCGCCGACGATCCTCAAGGACAACATCTCGTGGCACTTCCCGTTCCCGGGCGCCAACACCACGCCGTGGCAGCTCGAGGGCGTGATCCGCAGCCTCCACCGCCGCGGCTACACCGAGCAGGTGTGCGTCCAGAACAAGACGGTCGTCACCGACGCGTTCAAGGGCGAGGACCTCAACGGCTACGTCCCGATCTTCAAGAAGTACGACATCCCGGTTCGCTACAACTTCAAGCCGCAGGACATGACGTGGTCGGTCTACAAGCCGAAGGCGAAGATGCTCGTCCTCGACAAGATCTTCCCCGAGGGCATCCAGATCCCCGACGCGTTCCACGGCGCGAACATCGTCCAGCTCCCGACGGTCAAGTGTCACATCTACACGACGACCACCGGCGCGATGAAGAACGCGTTCGGCGGGCTGCTCAACACGAAGCGGCACTACACGCACAGCTGGATCCACGAGACGCTCGTCGATCTGCTGGCGATCCAGAAGGAGATCCACGCCGGCCTGTTCGCGGTGATGGACGGCACGACGGCGGGCGATGGCCCGGGCCCGCGGACGATGCGGCCGGTGATCAAGGACGTGATGCTCGCAGCCGAGGATCAGGTCGCGATCGATGCGGTCGCCGCCTCGATGATGGGCTTCGATCCGATGTCGATCCCGTACATCCGGCTCGCCGACGAGGCCGGGCTCGGGAATGGGCGGCGCGAGAACATCGAGGTCGTGGGCGACACCGCGCTGGCCGACGAGCGCTGGGGCTTCTCGGTCGGTGACAACGGCGCGTCGATGATCGGCGACGTCATGTGGTTCGGACCGCTGAAGCGGTTCCAGAAGCTGTTCTTCCACACGCCGCTCGTGAAGCTGTTCGTCGCGGGCTCGGAGGCCTATCACGACTACTACCGGTGGCCGCTGCGCGACCGGCGCGTGTTCGAGCAGTGGAAGGCGTCGACGACGTGGGGGCAGCTGTTCGAGCACTACCAGTCGCACGGCACGCTGGCGACGCCGGCCGACGCGCAGATCGCCGGATAGCGCGCGATCAGCGCGCGGGCGTGGTGGCGACGCGCTGACGCTGTTCGTGCGCGAGCAGCGCCTGGAGCCGGGCATTCGCCGTCTGGAGCTCGAGGTTCGCGCGCTCGAGCTCGGCGCGCGAGAGCTTGCCCGGGATGGTCAGCTGGATGTCGCTGGTGAGCCGAAGGGTCTCGGCCTTGATCCGGCGGGCGTCGTCGTCCTTGAAGGCCTCGAGCTCGCGGACCGCGCGGGCCTCGGCGGCGCGCGCGGCGGTGGCTTCGCGGTTGGCGGCGGTGGCCTGGGCCTCCGCGTGCTGCTGCGCCCTGGAGGCCCGACCGTAGAGGGCAGAGCCGCCGAGCACGATGCCGACGACGGCGATCGCGGCGAGCACGAGCAGGCGGCGCTGCGTGGCGCGCGGCGCGATCGGGAAGGTCGAGACCGGCGGCCGGCCGAGCGGAGCGTCGAGCGGGTCGGGCTCGTCGCGACCCGGCGGGACCGAGCCGCTGCCGAAATCGATCTCGGGGTCGACCGGTGGCGCGGGCGGCGTGAGTGACGAGAGCGAGCCGTGGGCGAGGCGCTCGCCATGCCCCGGCGTGGCGTCGGCGATGACGGGGAGCTGCGGCGACGCAGCGACGGCTGCGATCGGCGTGAGGGTCTCGCGGGCGCGCGCGACGACGTTGGCGCGGGTGGGGCGCGGCACGTCCGGTGCGGTCGGATCGTCGAGCTCCATCGAGACGGCGGCGAGCTCCTGCGAGCACTTGAGCAGGACAGTGTGCTCCTCGGCTTCGAAGCTGGTGTCGGGATTCTGGCGTGTCGTCGCGAGGAGGGCGTCGAGCTCGTCGGCGGAGCGGATCGCGGTGTGCTCTTCGATCCCGTCGAGCTCGGCGGGGACGTCGCGGAGTGCGGGCTGCCGCGAGATCGTGCGCGGCCTCGTGCCGGGCGCTGGAGCTTTCGACTCGGACATCACCCTCATTCTACGATCAACGGTTCGGAGGCCGCGATGTGGGCGACTGGCCGACAGGCGGCTCGTCGGTGAGGGCAGCCTCAGGCGTCGTCGCGCCGTCGCGTGGGCGTCAGGAGTCGTCGACGAAGCCGCGGAGGCGTTCGACAGCCTGCGCATGAAGGCGGCTGGCCCACGACTTCGAGATGCCGAGCTCGGCGCCGGCCTCGAGGAGGTTCTTGCCCTCCCAGTAATGCTTGGTGACGAGCGCGCGCTCCCTGTCGGGGAGCTTCGCGAGGGCAGCCTGGAGGCGGGCGCCGAGCCGGCTGGTGTCCATGGCGTCGCCGGGAGGCGGTGCCTCGGTCGCCGGATCGAAGCCACCCTCGCGCAGGGTCTCGAGCGACGTCAGGTACATCGTCCGGATCGCGGACATCGCGTCCTTGACCGCGGCGAGCGCGTCCGGACCCTGCGCCGGTGGCGTACCGCGCGCGGCCGCTCCGGCGTCACGCTCGGCCCGGTGCTCGAGGTACTCGCTGGCGGCGCGCAGCGCGACGAGCTTGGCCCAGACCCGCCGCGGCAGGTTGCTGCTGCGCCGGAGGCCATCGACGATCTCGCCCTGCACCCGGTACCAGGCGAACGTCGCGAACGACGCACCGCGAGCCGGGTCGAAGCGTTGCGCGGCCTCGGCGAGCCCGGCGTTGGCGAGCGCGACGAGCTCGTCGAACTCGACGTGGTCGCGGACCCGCGGGTAGATCATCGCGGCGGCGCGCCGCGCGACCTCGAGGTGGCCCTCCACCAGCCGCGCGCGGTCCTGCGCATCCACCCGCGCAACGTACCGCAACCGCGGCAGGTGCTGTACGTTCCTGACGTGGGCGTGTTCACGCGACTGGGCGACGCCGAGCTCGCCGACATCGCCACCCGCTTCGGGCTCGGCACCGTCACCGCGCACCAGCCGATCGCGGCGGGCACGATCAACTCGAACTACGCGCTCGTCACCACGACCGGCCGGTGGTTCGTGCGGGTCAACGAGGGCAAGGCAGAGGCCGACGTCGGCTGGGAAGCCCGGCTGGTCGCCGCGCTCGCCGCCACGGGGGTCGTCACGCCGCCCCCGCTGCCCGCCGCCGAGGGCCGCCCCTACGCGCCGCTGCTCGGGGCGCCGGGCAAGTGGGTCAGCGTGTTCGCGTGGCGTGCGGGCCGGCAC
>JALZOI010000381.1 GCA_030857245.1 Myxococcota bacterium | reverse complement strand
AGGCTACGCCGCCGGCCCCGGAGCCGGGGCGATGGCAGCGAGCGCGCCGGTCTCCCCGATGGGCGGGTATCCGGCCGGCCCGTCAGGGCAGCCCGGCTACTCGCCGCAGGGGTATCCGCAGCAGCACCCGCCGGGCGACGACGATGACCCGGGCCGCACGGCGCCGGCGTTGCCGATGGCCGGGGGCTACGCCGGTCCGAGCTACACGCCGCAGTCGCAGGCGGTCGCAGTCATCCAGGGCACGCCGGGCGCGATGCCCGCGACGCAGGGCCAGCCGCTCAATGCCCTCGCGCCCATCGGTGCGGGCGCGGGCCAGCTCGGCCGGACCTTGATGGGCGCCGCGCCGCCGCCGGGGCTGCCGAGCTACTCGCCGACCTATCCGCCGCAGCCGGCATATCCCCCCACCGGCCAGCAGCCCGCCTACCCGTCGCACCAGATGCCGGCGCAGCCGGGTTATGGCTCGCAGCCGCCGCAGCTCTCGCAGCATCCGTCGATGGCGTCGATGGCGTCCGGCCACTACGGGCAGAGCCCGTATGGTGCGGCCGCCGAGCTCACCGTGCCGGTCGTCCCCGACGGCCGCACGAAGCGCTCGTCGATCGCGCGCGACGTCGCGATTGGCGTGGCCATCGCGGCGCTCGTGCTCGGCGGCTTTCTGGTCGTGAAGTTCTTCGTGCTCGACAAGCAGGACGACGCCGGCACCGCCGCTTCGTCCTCGACGATCGCGACGCTCCGGCTCGCGATCCCGGTCGGCGTCGCGGCCGAGCTCTACGTCGACGACAAGAAGATCGCCACGGTCGGCGACAAGCACGAGATCCCGGTCAACGCGGGCGAGCGCAAGGTCAAGCTGGTCGGTCCGAACGGCGCGGGCTGCGAGCAGGTCATGAAGCTCCCGGCGGGCAAGGTCACGACCGTCGAGTGCGGCATGGGTGTCGACACCGAGGCTGGCAGTGGTGCCGGTGCGGTCACGCCACTGGACACCAGCGCCGGTAGCGCCGGTAGCGCCGGTAGCGCCGCCGACAAGGCCGCCGCCGAGAAGGCCGCCGCCGACAAGCTGAAGACCGACAAGACGGCCGCCGCCGACAAGGCCGCCGCCGACAAGGCCGCCGCCGACCAGGCTGCCGCTGACAAGGCTGCCGCCGAGGCCAAGGCGCTCAAGGACAAGGCGGCGAAGGACAAAGCCGCCGCGAAGGACGCGACGGTCCCGAAGGACAAGCCGAAGGATCGCGTGCCCGTCGACGACAACCCGATCGACAGGGCCGCGGCGCTGCCGAGCAAGGGCACGCTGAAGATCGTGCCGCCCAGCGGCGCGGACATCCTGATCGACGGCGCGGCCCCGACGGGCCCGATCGCCAAGCTCGCGCTCGCGCCTGGCAAGCACAAGGTCACCTTCGTGCTCGGCAACGACAAGCACACGTTCTCGGTCACCGTCAAAGCGGGCGAGACCGTCACGCTCGACAAGAAAGACCTGCAGTAGCGCGCGCCGGCGACGGGCAGGGACCGCCTCGTTCGGCCGCGCTCGCTAGCTCTCGCCGCCGGTGGGACGCTCTTCGTGCGCTTCGAGCTCGCGGAGCTTGGCCTCGAGCTCCTCGATCCGGTCGGCCAGCGTCTTGACGTCCTTGTTGATGGACGACCACGGCGTGACCGCCTGCGAGATGCCGTCGATCGTGTTCCGGATCTTGCTGTCGACGTGCTTCTGCCACTCGTCGAGGCGCGTCCGCGAGTGATCGACCCACTCGCGCAGCGACGCCAGGCTGCGCTTCTTGACCATCGCCTCGTCGAGCGGCCCGCCGTCGTCGCTCTCGAGCGAGACCGAGTCGCCGTCGGTGCCGTCGTCGTCCTTCTTCTTGCCGGGCAAGCTCGGCAGGATGCTCTGGACGCGACGTTGCGCCTCGGCGAACCACTCGCCGCCGCTCTGGATGATGTTCCGCATCGCGCCGAGCGGGAGGAAGCTGCGCTGCTTCTTCTCTTCCTCGAAGATGATCTGCGCCAGGGTGACCGTGGTCAGGTCCTCCTTGGTCTTGTTGTCGACGATCTTCACGTCGTCGCCTTGCCGGATCATCTCGCTGATCTGCTCGAGCGTCACGTAGCGGCTGTGCTCCGTGTCGTAGAGCTTGCGGTTGGCGTAACGCTTGATGATCCGAGTCTCCGGCATCGCATTCCTTTCCCGCGCATGCGCACGTGGTGGCTGCCGGCCCGCAGGCGGCTCAACGTCACTCGTTCCACCCGCGCCTCGAGCGTGGGCTCGATTGCAACGATATCACGCACCGCGGCATCGCCTCAACGGACGTGCGACAGATGAGCCGCGCTATACCTGTCACGTGGGTCCCGACCACATCATCGCGCGGCTCCGAGCGATCCGAGACGGTCGGATGCGGGTCCGCGTCCTCATCGAAGCACTCGGTGAGGGCGACCCAACGGCGTGGATCGAAGCGCTCGCCGCGATGATCGCGCACTCGCACGTCGGCCATGACGCCGATGCGCTGCTCGCCGTTCAGAGCATCACGCACGCAGCCGCGGATCCGGCGCTGCCGTACGAGACCCGCAAGCGGCTCTACGAGGCGGCGATCGATCGCGGCTCGCCCGAGATCGCGCGGCTGTTCCTCGCGGCCTCGCCGAACCTCGCGGTCGCGCCGCAGCTCGAGAAGCAGCTCGCGCCCGAGCGGCCGCTCGTGCCGGCGGGCCGGCCGCTCTCACTCGGCGAGCGCAAGGCGCTGGCCCGCACCAACCTGCGCGAGCAGATCCTGTTGCTGCTCCGCGATCCGCACCCGGCGATCGTCGCCATCCTCCTCGACAACCCGCACGTCACCGAGTCCGACGTCCTCAGGATCGCGACGCGCCGGCCGGCCGTCCCCGAGACCCTCGCCGGCCTCGCCGCGCATCCCCGGTGGTCGGTGCGCCACGCCGTGAAGCGCGCGCTGGTGCAGAACCCGTCGACGCCACTCGCCGACGCGATCCGCATCATCACGACGCTGCGAGTCGCCGAGCTCGCCGAGCTGGCGGCGGATCCGGCGCTCGCTGGACCGCTCCGCACGCACGCTGCCGAGGTTCGCGCCGCGTCGCTGCGGCGGCCACGGGCGTAGGTGATTGGTCGGTCATTGTTCGCCGACCGGTCGCGGCGCACATTGTTCGCCGACCGGTCGCGGCGCACGTCGCCGCCAGGAGCGGCTTGTCGCCGCTGGTCGGCGGCGCGGGCCCACCGGCCACGGGCTGCCGACCGGTCGCGGCGCACGTCGCCGCCAGGAGCGGCGGGCGCAGCCCGGAACCTAGATCACGAGTCCGCGGACTTCTTGCGGCGGCGCACGACGACCTCTTCCCACTCGGCGTCGTCGGCTCCGGTGCCCTTCTCGATCTGCTTCTGCTGGGTACCGACGGCGAGCTGCTTGGCGTCTTTCGCCTCGAGCTCGTCGTCCTTGTCGTCGCCGTCCACCTTCGTGGCGCGCTTGAAGTTCTTGATGCTCCGTCCCAGCGCGTCGCCGATCTGCGGCAGCTTGCTGGCGCCGAAGACGACGAGAACGATGAGGAGGATGATGACTAGCTCGCCCATGCCGGGCATGTAGGGCTCCTGAGGTGAGCACGCAGCCTAGCACTGATTGGCGAGCGGCTGAAAACGGGCTCCAAAAGTTGGTCTGAATCGTCCCGGCGCCTATGTTCGCTCCCATGCGACGCCTCGCCGCAGCCATCGGCTCGTTGTGCGTGGCGCTGTGCAGCACCGCAGCGCACGCGCAACCGGACTCGCTTCACGCGGGGGCGCAAGACGCGCCGCCGGTCCAGGTCTCCGAACCGGTGCTGCCCCAGCAGCTCGACGGCCGGCGCTCCGTCCGCGGCTGCGCGGTCGACGAGACCTGCGGGCGCGCGAGCGACGTGCTCCGCGAGTTCCAGCTCGAGAAGGTGCCCGAGCCCGGCCACGATCCGTGGGTCAGCGAGCGCGCGGTCACGCCGAGCCGGCTCGAGGTCGGCGCGCCGCGGCTCGTGCGGAAGCCGAGCGAGCTCCGCCCCGATGCGCCGTGGCTCGATCAGCTCGAGCTGCCGGATCTCCCGGTCAAGTGGTCGCAGCGGCTCGTCGACTACCTGGTGTTCTATCGCGACGACCCGCGCGGCCGCTCGATCATGCAGGGCTGGCTCGTCGCGCAGGGCCGCTACCGCGAGATGATCCTCGCGCACCTCCGCAAGGCGAAGCTGCCCGAGGATCTGCTCTACGTCGCGATGATCGAGTCGTCGTACGATCCGCACACGCTGTCGCGCGCCGGCGCGCTCGGGCTGTGGCAGTGGATGCCCGAGGGCGCGAAGATCTACGGGCTGCGGCGCGACCGCTGGGTCGACGAGCGCAAGGATCCGTACCGCTCGACGATCGCGCAGATGGACTACTTCCGCGATCTCTACCAGCGGTTCGCCGACTGGCACATCGCGCTCGCGTCGTTCAACGTCGGCTACGGCGCGATGCTGCGCTCGATCGCGCGCTACAACACGAACGACTACTACCAGCTCTGCGAGTACGAGAACGCGGTGCCGTGGGAGACCTGCTGGTACACGCCGAAGGTGCTCGCGACCGCGATCGTCGGGCGCAACCGCGCCGCGTTCCGGTTCGAGAAGCTCAACCTCGCCGCGCCCGAGCGCTGGGAGGATGTCGCGGTGCCGGCGTCCCTGCCGCTCGGGCTGGTCGCACGCGCGGCCGGCGTCCCCGAGGCCGACATCAAGCGGCTGAACCCGCACCTGCGTCAGGGTCGCACGCCGCCCGGCGAGGCCGGCTACCTCGTGCGCGTGCCGGTCGGCAAGCGCGTCGAGAGCCAGCGCCGGATCGCCGAGCTGTCGTCGGACTGGGACGGCTACGACGCGTACGTCGTGGCGCACGGCGAGCGCTTCGAGGACGTCGCGACGACCTACGGCGTGTCGACGTCGGCGCTGAAGAAGCTCAACAGCATCTCGCACGAGTCGGAGGTCGAGGGCGGCACCGTGCTCGTCGTGCCGCGGATCAGCGACGCGCAGCGTGCGAAGAACCGCGCGAAGGCTAAGTCGAAGCTGCACACGTCGGGGCTCGACCAGAAGGAGGGCGAGGCGCTGATCGTGCCCGTGCTCGACAAGGACGCGACGATCGCTGGCAAGCAGCGCGTGTTCTATCGCGTGGTCACCGGCGACACGCTGCCGAGCGTCGCGAAGGCGTTCGGGCTGGCGGCGCTGGAGCTCGCGAAGTGGAACGGGCTCGAAGCGGGCGCGAACCTGCACCCGAAGATGGTGCTCGTCGCGTGGGTGCCCGAGGACTTCGATGCCGCGCGCCGCCGGGTCGCGCTGCTCGACCAGGAGCAGCTCGTGATCGTGACGCGCGGCTCGCCCGAGCACATGGATCTCGCGGAGGCGCGGATGGGCCGGGTGCGCGTCGAGTACGTCGCGACGCGCGACAAGGAGAAGCTCGAGGACATCGCGAAGCAGTACGGCATGGGCTCGCACGACCTCGCGCGGATCAACCGGATCTCGTACGGCAAGGTGCTCTCGAAGGGCGACAAGATCATCGTCTACCAGGTCGAGGATCCGACGCGCTCCGAACGCGCCGAGGAGCAGTGGAAGAAGACGCCCAAGGCCCGCCGCGGCAAGCGCCCGGGCCCGCGCGCGGACGGGACCGCCAGCGTGCGGCGTGGCGACGCGGGTGACGACGACGAGGAGGCGGACGACCGCGACCGCGCCGAGCAGCGCAGCACGCGCGCCATGCCGAAGCAGACCGCGGCGAAGCCCGACGACGCGAAGCCGGCGAAGGCCACGGACAGCGCGACGTCCGCCGCTCCGCCGGTGGCCAAGTCCGCCGCGAACGGCGAGGCGAAGACCACGGCGAAGCCCGACGCGAAGACCATGGCCAAGCCCGACGCGAAGACCATGGCGAAGCCCGACGCGAAGACCACGGCGAAGCCCGACGCGAAGACCGACGCGAAGACCACGGCCAAGCCCGACGCGAAGACCGACGCGAAGACCGACGCGAAGACCGACGCGAAGAGCGCAGCGAACACGAAGTCGACGAAGGCCTCGCGCGATGACGACGCCCGCCCGACGAAGGCCGCGACGCCGACGCAGGCAACGGCTGGCACGGCGCCGGATCGCGAGACGCGGTCCCCGCGAACGCCCGATCCGGGCGGCCCCGTGACGAAACCCACGCAGCTCGACTGACCGTTGCGGGCACGGCCCTGGTATCGTGCGCCTCCACTTCGAGGTGACCGATGAACGCACGCTTCTCTCTCGCTCTGCTCTCCCTGTCGTTCGCGGCCGCCTGCGGTGGCGATGACGGCGAGGAAACGCCCGTCGATGCCTCCATCGACGGTGCCACCGCCGCCGGCGCGGTCATGGTCACGTGCCCGGCGTCGCCCGCCGCCACGGTGGTCACCACGGACGCGTCGAACGCATACATGCCGATGGCGACGACGATCACCCAGGGTCAGGTCGTGAAGTTCACGATGTCGTCGTCGCACAACGTCGCGACGCTCAACGCCGCGAGTGATCCGGCCCTCCTCGTCGGTTTCGGCCAGGAGCGCTGCTTCATGTTCACGAAGGCGGGCACGTTCTCGTTCAAGTGCAGCCCGCACGGCTTCACCGGCTCGGTCACGGTCAACTGATGCGCGGCCTGGCCATCGCGCTCGTCCTGCTCGCCGGCTGCAGCGAGGACAACAAGCCGAGCGTCGACGCTGCCCCGGGCGTGCAGGACGCGGTGGCCGACGCGCCCGCGGCCGCCACCGTCGTGACGGTCGACTGCGCTGGCGTGACGCCGGCGGCGACGGTGATGACCAGCAACTTCGCGTTCACCCCGGGTGTCGTCACCATCACCGTCAATGCCGTCGTGCGGTTTGCCCCCGAGAGTGTCCACAACGTGGTCCCCGGCGCGGCGCCGACGGATCCGGGGCTGCGGAGCGGTGCGCTCGGCGAGGCGCGCTGCTTGCGCTTCACGACCGCGGGCACGTTCAACTACCGCTGCCAGCCACACCCGAACATGACGGGTACCATCACCGTCAACTGACGGCGCGCTCGCTCAGCAGCGCACCCGCCTAGTCCCCTGGATCGGTGATTCCTAGGAAAAATCCGATCATGGCACGTGTACTTGCTGCGTGCGAATTCCGAAGCGTCGCAGCTTCTCAAGAATCTCGTCGGCGGTCTTCGTCCACTTGAACGGCT
>JALZOI010000380.1 GCA_030857245.1 Myxococcota bacterium | reverse complement strand
GCCCACCATCCTGCCGATCCGCGCGGTCGCGCATGACGCGCGCGTGCCGCTCGAGCTCGTGCCCGCGCTCGTGCTCGGCTACGGCGCGCACCTCGCCGGCGTCCACGGCGTCGCGCCGGTCGACGTCGCCCGGGTCCTCGGCGGACGCTGGGATGAAGCGCTGGCCCGGGGAGAGCTCGGGAGCCGCGGGCTGCTGATCCTCGAGCGCTCGCGGCTCTGCTTGTCGCCCGCGCTCGAGCAGCAGCTCGACGAGCTGCCCTAGCTCGCCGCGCCGACGATCTCGTCGCGCAGGTAATCCTTCTTCTTGCCGGCGATCGCGCATGCGATCTTCGCGGCGCTCCAGCCCGCGGCGAGCGCGCCCTCGAGCCCGAGCCCGGGCAGGATCTGCTCGCCGGTCAGCGTCAGGTTCTTGAGGCCGGTGATGTACGGCAGCGAGCCGCCGGCGATCTGATCGATCGCGGTCGCCATCGCCTTGCCGCTCCACACCGGCGTCATCGCGAGCGGCAGGTTGCGCGGGACGTCGTAGCTGCCGCGGCCGCCCGGCACCTGCGGCGCGCGGACCTCGAACGGCGAGTGCGCGAGCACGAGGTGCCGCTCGAAGAACGGCATCACGTCGCCGAGCTTCTTCCACAGCCCCGCCCGGAGCGCCATGCAGCGATCACCGAGGCGGTCGGCATCGAGCGGCCCGGTCGCCGGGAGGATCGCGGCGATCGTCACGACCACGCGGCCGGCATCGTCGGTCTCGCCGACGTGCAGCGAGAACGCGGCGTCACCGGTCGGCTCCTGATCGGGATCGGAGACGACCGCCACCGTCGGGGCCATGTGCTCGGGGAGTCCGGCCTCGTCGAGCACGATGTTGAGCGTGTAGCGATAGCCGACCTGCTGCATGCTATCGGCGAGCTCGGCGAGGCGCTTCGGGGCCTTCTTGCCGAGCAGCTCGGCGAGCTCGGCGGGCGACCGGCTCGCGACGATCTGCGCGGCGCCGATGTCGTCGCCGCTCGCGAGCGTGATGCTCGAGACCTTGCCCCACGACACGCCGAGCTCGGTGATCCGGCCAGCGCGGAGCTCGCCGCCGGCGGTCGTCAGCTTCTCGAGGAGCAGCTCGCGGATCGCATCGCCATCGCCGCGCAGCGCCGCGGGCCCGGAGCGCCAGCCCTCGACGGCGCGCGCGATCGCCACCGGGGACGGGCGGGGATGGCGCATCGCGATCGCCGCGAGGTGCCGCCAGAGCGCCGAGCCGGCGCCGGTGCTCGCTGCCGTCCACCACGCCTCGGTGTCGGCGACCGCGCGCTCCGCGAGCTTCGCGGTCTCGCGCCGCTCGAAGAAGCCGACGCCCGGGAATGCATGCTCGCTCGCGACCAGCGGATCGACGAGCCGCGCCAGCTCGCCCGCCTGCTCCCAGCGTGTGAACCACGCGGCGCCTGCGTCCGTGCCGACCTCGCGCGCGAGCTCGCCAGCGAGCCGGTCGGCACCGAGGTCGACGCGGAGGTCGGGCCCGACGAGCTGCGCCATGATCTTCGGCTCGCGCAGCTTGCGACGCATCGCGAGCTCGGCGTGGAGCTCCTTGAGCACGCGCTCGCCGGCGGAGCCCGGCACCGTCGGCCACCACGCCGGCTCGACCGGCAGCTTGTGCGGGCCGAGCTGGTAGCGCGCCGGTCGCTCGTCGCCGAGCACCAGCGTGCGCATGCCGCGCCGCGCACACAGCGTCGCGCACACGAGGGCCGCGACGTCATCGCCGAGCACCACGAGATCGTAGGTGTTACTCGGCACGGCCACCTCTGGTCACGCGCACGCTGCGACCTTGGCACGACACGTCCCCGGCCGCCAAGCGCTGGACGAGGGCGGGGACGAGCGCGTGCTCCTCGCGCTGGATGCGGGCCTGCAGCGTCGTCGCGTCGTCGTCATCGGCGACGGGGACCGCGACCTGCGCCAGGATCGGACCGCCGTCGAGGCTGGTGTCGACGAAGTGCACGGTCACGCCGCTGAGCTTCACGCCGTGGGCGATCGCCTGTGCCGCGGCGTGCGCCCCGGGGAATGCGGGCAGCAGCGAGGGATGCGTGTTGATGATGCGCAGCGGATAGCGTGCGACGAAGTGCGCGGTCAGCACGCGCATGAACCCGGCGAGCACCACGAGCTCGACGTCGTGCCGCGCGAGCACCGCGAGCAGCTGATCCTCGAAGGCCTCGCGCGTCAGCCCTTCGTGAGGAACGACCTCCGCGGGCACGTTCGCGGCGGCCGCGCGCGCGAGCGCCGGAGCGCCCGGCTTGTTCGAGATCACGACCGCGATCGTCGCCGGCGCGAGCTGGCCCGCGGCCTCGGCGTCGAGCAGCGCCTGCAAGTTCGTGCCGTGTCCGCTGACCAGGACGCCGACGTTCACCAGCTAGTCTCCGAGGAACCGCGACGCCTCGCCGCCGGCGCGTGGCACCAGCCGGCCGACGATCCGTGCGCGCTCGGGCGCGAGCAAGCTGACCGTGCGCTCCGCGGCGTCGGCGGGAACGACGATCGTCATGCCGAGGCCGAGGTTGAACGTGCGCCGCATCTCGTCGACGGCGACGCCGGCGCCGGCGATCAGTTGCATGATCGCGGGGACCTCCCACGTGCTCGGATCGAGCTCGACGGCGAGCGCGTCGTCGGCGAAGATCCGCGGGGGGTTCTCGAGCAGCCCACCGCCGGTGATGTGGGCCGCGGCCTTCCACGGCAGCGCCGCCTCGCGCAGGCGCGCGAAGGCGGCGGCGTAGATGATCGTCGGGCGCAGCAGCTCGTCGGCGACGGAGGCGCCGCCGAGCTCGGGCGGGCGCGCGTCGAGTGGCAGCGCGAGCACCTCGAGCACGACCTTGCGCGCGAGCGAGTGACCGTTGGAGTGGAGGCCCGACGACGGCAGGCCGATGACGACGTCGCCGGCGACGAGGTTGCGCTGCGGCCGGATCGCCGCGCGCTCGACGACGCCGACGCAGAACCCGGCGACGTCGTAGTCGCGGCCGTGGTAGAGGCCCGGCAGCTCCGCGGTCTCGCCACCGACGAGCGCGCACATCGCCTGGCGGCACCCGTCGGCGATGCCGGCGATCACGGTCGCCGCGACGTCGACCTCGAGGGCGCCGGTCGCGAAGTAGTCGAGGAAGAACAGCGGCTCCGCGCCGGTCACGAGCACGTCGTTGACGCACATCGCGACGAGATCGATGCCGATCGTGTCGTGGCGCTGCGCGGTCAGCGCGGTCTTGAGCTTGGTGCCGACGCCATCCGTGCCGCTGACGAGGATCGGCTCCTGGTAGCCGGTCGGCAGCCGACACAAGGCGGCGAACCCGCCGATCCCGCCGAGCACCTCGGGTCGCGCCGTCGACTTCGCGAGCGGCTTGATCCGGTCGATCAGTGCATTGCCGGCGTCGATGTCGACGCCTGCATCCTTGTAGGTGATCGCCATCGGGCTCCGTGTACCACACAAATAACGGAAGCCCGCGCTCGAGGCGCAGGTGGGTGGGGCCGGCCCGGCTCGACGGGCGCCCCGTCCCGTGCGTATGCTGCGGGACGTGCCACCCGCGCCGGTGATCGATGTCGTGGTCCCTGCGCGCGACCACGCGGCCAGCCTCCCGCCGCTGCTGCGGGACCTGCCGCACCGCATGCTGCGCTCGATCGTCGTGGTCGACCGCGCGTCGAAGGATCGCACCGCCGAGATCGCGCGCGATGCCGGCGCGCTCGTGCTGCGCGAGCCGACCGGCGGCTACGGTGCGGCGTGCCTGCGCGCGCAGGCGCACTTCTCGTCGCTGCCGCGCGTGCCCGACGTCCTGGTGTTCCTGCCGGCTGATCGGCCGAGCGCCGCGAGCGCGATCGCCGCGCTGGTCGCGCCGATCCACGAGCGCAGCTCCGAGCTCGTGCTCGGCATCGAGTCAGGGCGGCGTGGCGTCGGCGAGAAGCTGGTGACGCGCCTGATCGGGACGGTCTATGGCCACCGCTGGTCGGGCGTCGGCCCGGTGCGTGCGATGCGGTTCCCCGCGCTGATCGCACTCGGCATGAGCGATCGTGGCGAGGGCTGGGATGTCGAGATGCTCGTCCGTGCGGTCAAGCTCGGGCTGTCGTGCGACGAGGTCGTGCTGCCCTCGGACGCGCACCGCCTGGAGCGCTCGCTCGGCCGGGCCCTGTTGCACATCCTCCGCCACTCGACGATGCGCTGAGCGAGCGCGGGCGATTCCGCTGACCGGGGCGGCGTGCGATGATGCTCGCGTGATCGACGCTCTCGAGCGGTTCGCTCGCGACTTCCCCGCGGGCACGGTGCTGTTCGAAGAGGGACAGCCCGGCGATTACATGTACGTCGTGCAGAGCGGCGAGATCGAGATCCGCCGCCAGGTCGGCGCGACCGAGCGCGTGCTCGCGGTGTTGCCGCCCGGCGAGTTTCTCGGCGAGATGGCGATCCTCAATGGCCGACCACGCTCGGCGACCGCCGTCGTGCGGACGGCCGCGCGGCTGCTCGTCATCGAGGGCCGCACGTTCGAGGCGATGCTGCGCGCGCGCCCCGAGATCGCGATGCGCATCATCAAATCGCTCGCGACCCGGCTCGAGAGCGCGAACCAGCACGTCGAGCTGCTGCTGTTGCCGACGCCGAACCATCGCGTCGTGCAGTGCATGCGGCACATGGCCGAGGAGCAGATGGCGCTCGCCGGCGCGAGCTTCAGCGCGGGCGCCGCGATCCTCGTCCCGAAGCAGGTCGAGGACATCGCGAGCCGCGTCGGGCTGCCGGTCCACGAGGTGATCGAGGTCGTCGACCGGCTCCGCGCGGCCCGGCTCGTCGTGCTCGCAGAGGACGCCGGCATCGAGGGGGATGGCTTCATCGTCCCCGAGGTCGGCCGGCTCCTCGAGTTCCTGGAGTTCCTGACGTTGAAAGATCGTTTCGATCACTGACCCTGCGCCGTGGCGCCGGGCCGATCACGAAAGCCAGCGCGGGGTCAGGCCGCGCCGACGGAGAAGTTCCCGTCGCGGATCTTCGTGACCTTGCGGACCAGGCTGGAGAGCTCGTCGTTCTTGGCGTGGATCAGCGTCTCGATCTCGGGCGCCATCTGGACGAGCTGCTGCTGGAGGGCCGTGCTCGTCGTGCCGGTCAGGAGCGTCGGGATGATCGCGACGAGGAAGGATCCACCCCAGATCTCCCGGGTGGCCTCGGCGGCCGATGCGGCCTGGACGACCGTGAACCCCTCCGCCTCGAGCGCGCGGGCCAGCTCTTCGCGCTCCGTGCTGATTTCATTAACGACAAGGATCGAAGACATCGCGACCTCACGGAAACGGGCAGGGGGGGAGAGCACGACGTCGAGACCCCCCGAACGGGCCAAATTTTCCCAAGCTGATTAGCAGAATCGCGGAGCGCCCGCGAGAGAAACTCACGTCATTCCACGGTGCCAGGGGGGGCGTGCGGGGGGGTGCCGCCGGCCGCGCGCGTGCCAGCTTCAGAGATTCACCGAGCGGGCCCCGGGCGCTTTACCCCTGCGGGTCCCTCTGGTATCTAGCTCGCCCATGGCCTGGTGGTCGCGAACGCAAGGGCTCGCCGCGGAACCGAAAAAGTCGGTTCCGAAGGGGATCTGGATCAAGTGCGAGCGCTGCGCCGCGACGCTGTACGAGGCCGATCTCGACGCGAACGAGCGGGTCTGCACGAGCTGCAACCACCACTTCCGGATGTCGACCGAGCAGCGGATCCAGCACAGCCTGGATGGAGGCACCTGGCAGGAGCACGACCGCGAGCTCGAGAGCGGTGATCCGCTGGGCTTCCGGGTCGACGGCAAGAAGTACGTCGATCAGGTGAAGGCCACGACGCGCAAGGTCGGCACCGGCGACGCGTACCGTGCGGGCACCGCGGCGATCGGCGGGATCCCGGTCGAGGCCGGGTTCTTCGTGTTCGAGTTCATGGGCGGCTCGATGGGCTCGGTGGTCGGCGAGAAGATCGCCCGCCAGTTCGAGCGCGCGGTCGCGCACCGGCGACCGGCGGTCATGTTCATCGCGTCGGGTGGCGCGCGCATGCAGGAGGGCGTGCTCTCGCTGATGCAGATGGCGAAGACCTCGGCCGCGCGCTCGCGGCTGCGCGAGGCGCGCGTGCCCTATATCGCCGTGCTGCTCCATCCGACGACCGGCGGCGTCGCGGCCTCGGTCGCGATGCTCGGGGACATCATCATCGCCGAGCCCGACGCGCTGATCGGCTTCGCGGGACCGCGCGTGATCGAGCAGACGATCCGCCAGCAGCTGCCGCCGGGCTTCCAGCGCTCCGAGTTCTTGCTCGAGCACGGCATGGTCGACCTCGTGGTGCCTCGCAAGGAGCTCAAGCAGACGCTCGAGCGCTCGCTGCGCTGGTTCGCGCGCGCGCGCGAGCCGGAGCGGACGACCGGCGTGGTGAGCGACGAGCTCTGCGAGCTGCCGGCGACCGACTAGCAGAGCCGAGCGCCGCGGCGTGGTACGTCGTGCGGATGACGCCGTACGAGGAGCTGCTCGCCCGCCTGCTGCCGGCGCGGCGCTTCGGCGTCGTGCTCGGGCTCGACCGGATCCGCGGGTTGCTCGATGCGCTCGGCGCGCCGGATCGGCGGCTCGGCACCGTGGTCCATGTCGGCGGCACCAACGGGAAGGGCTCGACGGTCGCGATGATCGCGGCGGTGGCGGCGGCCGGGGGGCTGCGGGTCGCGACCTACACGTCGCCGCACCTCGCGAGCCTGCGCGAGCGGATCGTGCTCGATGGCGCGATGATCGAGGAGGCGGCGATCGTCGCCGCCGCGGAGCAGGTGAGGGCGGCCGGCGGCGACGAGCTGACGTTCTTCGAGCAGCTCACCGCGATCGCGTGCGTCGCGATCGCGGAGGCGCGGGTCGATGTCACGGTGCTCGAGGTTGGCCTCGGCGGTCGCCTCGATGCGACGAACGCGGTCGCCGCGGCCGTCGCGGTGGTCACCGGCGTCGCGCTGGATCACGAAGGGATCCTCGGTGACACGCTCGCGGCGATCGCGGCGGAGAAGGCGGGCATCTTCAAGCCGGGGCAGCGCGTCGTGATCGGTGCGTCGGGTGAGCGCGCCGCGGTCCCGCTGCTGCTGGCACGCGCGCACGCGCTGGGCGCCGTCACCCGCGTCATCGACGAGGTCGCGCTCGCCGACGTGCCGCCGGTCGCGCTGCCGGGGGCGCATCAGCGACG
>JALZOI010001007.1 GCA_030857245.1 Myxococcota bacterium | reverse complement strand
GGCCGACCGAGTCGGTCGAGACACCACCCGCGCCGGTGACGAGCCCGCCGCCGGCGCCCCCGGTCGAGCCGCTCGTCAACGGCGCCAACCGCGTCGACCCGGCGGCGCCCGCGCGCGACCTCGAGCGAGCGCTTCGACGGCAGCGGCTGTGGGCGAGCGTCGAGGTCATCGGCAGCCGGATCGACGTGCGGTCGAGCGCGTGCAGTGATGCCGGCATGGCTCCGATGATCGATGCGGCGCGGAACGCGCTCAAGCATGCGGGCCTGACCCGGCTGCGCTGTGTCGAGCAGAGCGGCGCGCTCGTCTTCGAACGCGACCTGTGATCGCCCGCCCCTCGGAAGGCACGCCGCCCTCACGGAGCGGCTGGACCTGCCGCGTCCCGGGTGCGAGGGTCATACGCCATGGGCAGTGCACCGCCGCGTACTCCGATCCCGCGCCTCGCGGACTTCGAGCTCGTGCTCGAGACCACGCGCCTGCGGCTCCGGCCGTTCACGGAGCGCGACGTCGACGACGTGTGGCCGGTCGTCTCGGATCCGGCGTTCCCGTCGCTCATGACGTGGTCGGCGCACACGGATCGTCGTGAGACCCTGGCGTTCATCGAGAGCGGCCATCAGGCGGTCGTCGCGAACACCGGCGTGCGCTGGGCGATCGAGCACGCCGGCAAGGTCGTCGGCTCGATCGGCTTCCACGAGATCTGCTGGGAGCTCCGCGCGCTGCGCCTCGATCGTGCGGAGCTCGGCTTCTGGCTGGCGCCCGCGCTGTGGGGTCAGGGCCTGATGACCGAGGCGGCGCACGCCGTCGTGCGCTACGGCTTCGAGACGCTCGGGCTTCACAAGATCCTGGTGTGCTGCCTCGCGCAGAACGCGAGATCGCGCCGCGTGATCGAGAAGGTCGCGTTCCGTTACGTCGGGCGCTCCGAGGACGATGTCTGGCGCGACGGCGCCTGGCACGCGCACCTCCGCTATGAGCTGACCGCGCCGGAGTGGCCCGACGTACACACCACGATGCGCGTCCGCCGCCCGGTGCCCGGTCAGTAGCCCGTCTTGACGCGAGCGATCATCGCCGTGATCTGGGCGCGCGCCTCGTCCGTCCCCGCAGCCACGACGCGGACGACCACGACCTTGCAGAGGACGTGCTGGTCGTTGTCATAGAGCTCCAGGGACAGGGTCGAGCCCACCGGAACGGATAGGACTGCGCCACCTGCGTCGTGAGGAACAGCCCCTGCTCGGACAGGTCGCGGGTGCGGAACGCGAGCTCCTGCCCCTCGGCGCCGTAGACCGTGACGAACGCATCGACGCGGACACGCTCGCGCTCCCGAAGCTCGGTCATCGGCGCAAGTTCCTCGATCCCGGGACAGGGCACAAGGTGCAGCCCACGAAACGGCGTGGTAGTTTCGTCGACAAAGCCGCGCCACCGCGCGTTTGTACGCTCATGGACGTTCGCTGCGAGAAGTGCCAGACCGAGTACGAGCTGGACGAACAACGTCTGAAGCCCGGCGGCGTCACCGTCAAGTGCACGAACTGCGGGCACATGTTCAAGATCCGCAAGCGCACGACGACCAACGTCGGTGCGCCGCTCGGGGATCGGGCCGTGCCGACCAGCCGGACCGCCGACCACATCGACGCGGGGCTGGACTCCGAGCCGACACGCTCGCTGCTCGCCGATGAGGGACCTGCCGTCGAGCGGCAGTGGATCATCCGGCTCGAGAATGGCGAGCAGAAGAGCTGCCGCGAGCTCGCGACGCTGCAGCAATGGATCGTCGGCCACGTCGTCAGCCGCGAGTCGATGATCTCGCGCACCGGCAAGACGTGGAAGCGGCTCGGCGACATCGCCGAGCTCGCGCAGTACTTCGACATCGCCGACGAGGCGCGCGGCACCCGCGATCACCGACCGACCAAGCCGACGGGCCGCCGCGGCGACCCGGTTCCTGGCACGATGATCGGGATCGGAGCGCCGCCAGTCGGCTCGATCGCGACCGCCGTCGGCGGCACGATCCAGCCGGATGACGACGAGGTCCAAGGTCGGACCACCGGCAGCTACAGCGCGGTTCCGGGCAGCACCAAGACGCCGCCGATGGGCTCCAACGTCGGCGGCGACGTGCTCGCTCCGCCGCCGCGCCGGCCGATCACCACACCGCCGCCACCACCGAACCCGCGCCCACCGACCGGTCCCGTGC